>DOHC01000224.1 GCA_003535475.1 Nitrospiraceae bacterium | reverse complement strand
TATTGCGAACTGCTATTATGAACTTGGGAAATACGAAGAGTCATTAAATGCGCTGAAGGATTTGAACCGGAAATTCCCTGATGATGAGAAGTTTGTCCCGCTTTCATATTACAAGATGGCGATGATCAGCCTGAAAAAAGGCAGCGCTGAAGAAGCCCTTAAATCTTTTGCCGTGCTTTACAATTATAAGACAGGAACATACAAAGACCTTTCTCTTATAGAATCAGGCAAGATACTTGAAGCTCAGGGCAAGGCAGAAGAGGCAAAGAAGAAATATGAAGAGCTTGTAAAGGACTTCCCTCAGTCTCCGTTTGCCGAAGAAGCAAAGGCAAGGATTGGAAGGAAGAAGGGTTAGAGGTTTGTTTACGCCGGAAGTTCACAGCTAATCATTGACAACAGTCTTTTTCTTATTCAAAGCTGTAAGCAGCACCTTTTTATTATTTGGCTGCTTACTTTTTACAGTCTTGATTTTATTTGATTTTTTCTAGGTTTTATTTGGTTTTTTATAGGTTTTATTTGATTTTTTATAGGATGACTTTTTGATTTCATACCTATCATCCCTGTCAGGCTGAAATTTTTCTTTTGGAGGGAGATTTATCTCAGTTCCGGCATGGAGGGGTTTTACTCTCTCCATTGAATTGAGCGCAAGGACTGTCTTTACAGACAGGCCTGCTTTCTTTGCANNGTATGGTGTCACCCTTTTTGACGGTATATGCAGCAATAGAGAATCGTTCATTTTTAGGAATCTCAGAAAGGTTTTTCTGAAAAATTTCCTTTGTCCCCGATGGAATCCTGAGCATATAAACAGGCATGCCGGGAGGCGTACACCATCTTCTGAGTTCAGGGTTCAACTGTTTTATTGTTTCTATTGTAGTATCAGCGCACTTTGCCGCAACCTCAAGGTCAATCGGCCCGTTTACCTTGACCTCATCGTAGTTCAGCGGCTGATGATATACAATGTTCATGAATCCGAATTCTTCAGGGTTAGCTGCGATTGTGCTTGCAGCGATAAATCTCGGGACATAGTTTTTAGTCTCGCTTTTTATATAGTCGGTATTAAGCAATGACCAGTAATCATCGCTCTTGGAGCGTTTTAATGCTTTCAGTATCCTGCCTTCGCCTGCATTGTATGCAGCCATTGCAAGGTTCCATGAACCGAACATTCCATGAAGGTCGCTAAGATAATTTGCTGCCGCCGCTGTTGATTTTGCCGGATCTCTTCTTTCATCTCTCCACCAGTCTATTACAAGCCCGTATCTCTTTGCGGTTGCGGAAATAAACTGCCATGGCCCCGCTGCCTTCGCAACGGAATATGCATAGGGATTAAAACCGCTCTCTATTAAAGAAAGGAATACTATATCCTCAGGGACATTTTTGTTTTTCAATATCTCCTTCATCAGTTCCAGATATTTACCTGAACGGCTCAGCCACATTGCAAACCTTTCCCTTATCCTCTCGGTAAAGAGGGCAGTACTCTTCTCTACCGCATTTACTGCCACAGGGTTTGATTTGTACGGGACGATTTCAGGTTCTGCTGCGGGTTTAATTTCTACTTCGGTTTTTGTTATGACAGGTTCTGTTTTTTCAGCAGGCTTCGCTGAGATTAGAGGCAGAGGCTGACTGTCCGCGGGTTTTCCCTCAGCAGTCTCAGAGGCATAAAGCGGTGCAAACAAAAACAACATAAAGCATAAAACAGCAAACTGNNGTCAAGTAAAAATTTTTACTTGACAAGCCAAAATAGAAATGTCCGGTTTTTAAGCTGCTGCCTCCGCCACGTTTTTCTGTCGCTCATACCGTTTCATAAATCCCCTGATGTTGAACTTCTTCCATGGATGTGCTGCTGATGGCATATTGGGTTTCCTTCTCTTGATTCTCATCTGTTGCTTTTGTGAGGTAAGCTGAAAATAGTGGACACCAATCGGTTCATACTGCAATCCTCTTTTAATAGAACAGTTTCTCATAGGCAGCAGGGGATAGATGCCCCAGCCGCTTTTGCCTTTTCTGCCGGTTGTAGAAGATCTCTATGTATTCTGTGATGTCCTGAATCGCCTCTTGCCTTGTCCTGTAACGACTATGATGCACAAGCTTGCTTTTGAGCGTTCCCCTGAAGCTTTCCATAGGAGCATTGTCATAGTCCCGAAAGCTTTCGGGACTCATTGATGCTTTCATACCAAACTGCTCAAGCAGTTTCCGATAGGCATTAGCGCAATACCGGCTTCCCCTGTCAGAGTGATGTATTAGACCCTTAGCCGGGCGCTTTGTTGCTGCCCTGAATAACGATTGGCTGGCCAGTTTCTTTGTTATCCTGTCTGCCATGGCATATCCCCCTATCTCTCCGGTACATAGGTCCTTATGTCCTGCAAGATACAACCAGCTCTCAGCAGTCGATATATATGTAATGTCAGAAGACACCCATGGACTATTGCGAAAAACATTGGCAGGAATCACCAGTAAAAATCTTATTTGAAATTTTTGTTCACAGCTGGCTATAATTAATTCAACATGTATAAAGATATTAAACTCCCGAATTCAAAAGGAGCGCTTTAAGGATCCCGCGGATTACGAAGCAGCGGCTGGCAAATACATTCTCTCCCTTGAAAAGGCCCGGATGATGCAACCAGGGGCTATCATCATGCATCCACTACCGCGGCTGGATGAGATCCCGATGGAAGTGGACAACGATCCGCGAGCCAAGTATTTTGAACAGGCTCGAAACGGACTTTTTATACGCATGGCGCTCCTGTACTTACTTATAAAAAAGGCTCCACCGACGTGATTCGATCGCTACCTTGGTCATTGCTTTAGGGGCGATTCAAGCATAAAGTGTCAGGCTTTGAAGGCTTGCCAAAATCCTGAATTGCAGTTAAGCTTTCTAAAACGCTACCTCACCGAAAGAGAAAAGTGAAGGTGGAAGAGAGACTGAAAGAGATGGAAGATTTTCTTAAGAAATTACGTGAAGAAACTTTTGATGGAATATATATATAGGACAGTCGGGTTTATATAGGACAGTCCTTATCCGCCGCTATCATACACTATCATAAATATCGTGCCCTTGAAATGCTTGAAATAAGGTTTATATCTATACGTAGCTAAACAAATAGCCATAGACATCTATAACGAGAAATTATAATGTTTATGAAAATAAAGAATTTGACTTGTCTTTCTAATCACTGGTAACGTTCTTAAAAGATGAGAGTTCCAAATATAGGGCAAAAGGATATTTACAGGGCAATATCCTTTTAATTTAGAAAAAAATCAGAGAAGTAAAAAAGGAGGAATTTCATGGGAAAAGAGAAAGAAAAAGTTGAGGAGACTGCCAGACTTACTCGTAGAGCTTTCTTGAAATACTCTGGGGCGGGGTTAGTTATACCGGCTGTAATTGGTATGGTTCCTGACATCCCAATTTTAGGCCAAGTTGGCTGGAAGGCTTACGCTGCGGCCCAAGCTAAGCTCTCTCCCGAGTGGTGGCAAGTGGCCAGCAAGTATGGAAAGCCGACCGGCAAGTATGGAAAGGTTGGTGATCCCGTTACCTTAACTGTTGGGTATCAGCCTTATTGTACGCCTTACTGGACATCTTCGGTGAATAAACAGGCCCAGATATGGAATAAGTATTTACCCAAGGGCAGCAAAATAGTCTGGTTCCGCTCTCTCTCCGGTCCTTTAATTAATAACAATATGTTAGCCGGCAAAAATCAGATTGGCTACATGGCTGAGACCCCGGCCCTGCGATCAGGCGATACTGTACCCTGTGATATGATTTCTGTCACTGGTTATGATGTAGGTGAAGCCGGAGCCATCTGCGTTCGCGATGACCTGATCAAAGAGGGCAAGGTGAAGGCGCCTAAAGACCTCGAAGGTGCGCGGGTTGGAACCCCCTTCGGCTCTTTTTCCCACAGGCAAGCACTTACATGGAGTTATCAGAACGGTGTTAAGACCGATCTGCTTGATCAATCCATCGAACTGCAGGTGACCAACCTGAGGGCCAAAAATATTGCAGCGGCAGTAACCTGGGAACCTTATCCAACTTGGTTGGAACAGCGTGGTATCGGAGACCGATGGGTTACCGGTCAGGATATGCCCTGTACCTGCGAAAAATATAATCCTAAGGCAGTTAAGCACACTTTCCGTGCCGTCGGCGCCACCCTTGCTATTTTTGATTGGTTGCGGGATCGCCCCGATATTATAGGCGCCTATCTCAAGGCAGAAGAAGAATGCCGGGATATGCTCAACAACGATCGAGACTTAGCGGCTTACTACGTTGCAACCGACATCTCCGAAGTTCATCCTGCCGTAACGAGGGTCAATCTGGATATGATGGTCTGGGATGGCCGGATTACCCCTGAATGCAGAAACCATCTAAAGGGCGTTGCCCATCTGTGGAAAGAGAAAGGTATCCTGCAAAGTAACAGGTCCAAAGATCCTGATAAGTACGTTGATGAATGGGCTGATGATAGATTCTTGCGCTTGGCTATTAAAGAAATGAAGGCCAAAGGCCAGTGGACATCCGATAAGACGCCTGGCTTTCCTAAAGAACTCAGGCCAGACCAACTCAAAAGGAGTACATGGAAAACTTACGAGAAGATTGAATTGAAAGAAAAACCATGGAAGCCTAGTAAAGCATAGCTAACCTTTAGAGATTGAGCAGGCTTGGCCTGCTCAATCTCATTTTTAATGATTTTGATAATAAGAAACGAAGGGGAAGGAAGAATGAAATCGAATTCGGCTAAAAGTCAAGAAGGTGTTATTACCAAGCACTTTCGCAAGGAAGTTGAAGCCAAATACCAGGAAATTTACCTCGGGCGCCAACAAAGACACAGGAAATCGCGAAACCAGCAGCTTATTGAAGGATCCATAGGCGTAAGTGCTTTTATTGCTATATGGTATATCCTTGCTCACACCATTACACCTTTAGTGCCTGATCCCATAGTGACCGTAACGACGGTTGTTCCAAAGATGATAGAGCCATGGTATTATAAAAGCATTTTTTATAGCCTTTACCGTGTAGTAGTAGGCTTCGTGGTAGCCTCCGCTATCGCTATCCCATTGGGATTGGCGATGGGCTGGAACCGTGTCTCTAGTGATATATTTACTCCCACTTTCGAGCTCTTGAGGCCAGTGCCGCCGGTGGCATGGGTACCTCTGTCAATTATCATTTTCGCTCAGCTGGAGTACAGTATCCTTTTTATCACCTTTACAGGGGCCTTCTTTGTAGTCACTTTGAATGCCCGATTAGGAGCGGAATCCATTGATCAGTCCCTCTTTCGAGCGGCATGGTGTTTAGGGGCATCACGACGCCAAATTCTTCGTCATGTTGT
>DOHC01000027.1 GCA_003535475.1 Nitrospiraceae bacterium | reverse complement strand
TATTGTTAATTCTACCGGCCCTATGGCAGAAAGCTTAATTCCTTTCAAAGAAAGAATGATCCCTATAATCATAATAGGTATAAGCGGCGGTATTTTTTTGATTATGAAAACACTCGCCAGCAAGATTACTCCTGATAATAAAGCAATAAACATGTCGGCATTCATAAGGGTTGTTGATGCCTTTATGAGCATCATGCCCAATCCCATCTGGATTCCTCTGATTACAGATACAGGGAATATGTTCCCAAGCTTAATGCTCACACCTGTAATAGATATGCCGATTAAAACAATGCCCATTACTATGCCCGCAGCATTTATAACTTCAACGCTTAATCCTGTGGCGATTGCTATGGCTGCCATCGCCTTAAGGGGTTGAACAGGCATTGTGATTTTAAAGTAATAGGCGGATGCTATATAAAAAAGGCCTGCCATTAAAAACAACGCAGTAGGATTAAAACCATTCTTTGCGATTAGGGCAATCGCAATTGGAAACAGCANNCCAATATCCCCGAAGGCGCCTGATACATCCCACATGAATTGTTTTGTTTTACCTGTAAAAAATCCGCCTGAACTTTTCATCAATAATCTCCCTTATCCCCTCTTCCATCTGTTCATATTTTTTCAAGAACTCTCTTGCATCTTTTGTGAGAACTGCGCCGCCTCCGTTTTTGCCGCCAGCCTGTCTCTCAACCAATTTTATGCCAAGCCTCTCCTCCATTGCCTTTATATAACTCCACGCCTTTCTGTAAGAGATGCTTATCTCTTTTGCCGCCTGATTTATAGAGCCGTATTGGTCTATCGCCTGAAGCAAAAACCTCCTGCCCCTTCCGAAAACAGGCTCGCCTTCAACCTCTATCCAGAGTTTTGATTTAATATCCACTTAAAAATCCTCCCACATTGTCATTCCGAGCGCAGCGAGGANNGCTTCGGCTTCGCCTCGCAATGACATCTCCGTTATGACTTTTATGCATAGCGCATTATAATAAAAAACCCTACCTGTCTGTCAAGCCCTCTTTCGAAGGCACAACAGATGCTTTTGATGCTTCACTTTTAATAGTAATATTCTGCGACCAGAACACTCCATTCAGAGGTGACAGTATTCCTTTTACGGTGCTCTCTATTAATTCCTTTGCAAAATCCTTTTTTATGTCCAGCTCGCCGTTTTCCGTATAAATATGAATTTTCTCAGGCTCAATCCGCATGGTTATATTCCTTGAATCATCACCAAAGGACTGCACAATTGCGCAGAGGACGCTTGCAATATAATTCTGCGTGAAATCATTCAACGGCACAACATTATTATTTACCAATAGGCTTGTCTTCAATTTTGTAATACCCTCCTTCCGCGCACGGCCTGCATAGAACCTTTCCTTTTTTATGTATCTCTCTCATGTCCTGAACATATTCCCCGCATATATCGCATGAGACCCTTTTCAACGGCCTACCCGGCATGTCCTCTGGCTTTATGCTTACCTTAACAGCCATTACAGCAAAAAGTTCCTCATCAGACATCACCTTGTATGCCTCAAGCTGTGCAGTGTATTTATTTTCAGCTTCAGGGAAATACTCCTTTGCCTTTTCCCTTGCCTCTTCTTTAGCTACAATTCTCATTGCCTTGCCTGTCTTGAGGTTCATAAATGTTGCCGCCATCTTACCGTAGTCCATGAATTTCATTGTCCTGTGGCCAAGACTGCACCCAGTGACAGACTGCACCGCATCAGTAGCACACCTGTCCATCTCTACAAAGACTATGATGCTTTTTCTGTCTTTACCCTTTGGCTCCTTAATCTCTATCTCTTTGAGCCCGAGCATTGACATCTTCACGCCAAGCACCTGCCCCGGACAGAGATGCCCGTGAATTTTTACGGAGGTATTAAGCAATTTGTCGAAATCAGAATAACCGCTATCTATGTTTGCTTTTTTCACAGGCTTCATTTCGTGGATTTTATCTGCTCTGCTCTATAGAAAGCCCACAATATTATGTCCGTCTTACTGATGAATGACATTGGCATGTGGTTTAGTTAATTTTTGCTTCCTTTTTTTATCGCTTTTATTGTCAATTGTCATTGCAGGCTCTTTTTGTGTCTCGCACACACCTTTTGGCACAATGAATGATTTAGGATAATCAGAGAAGTTATCGTCAGATTCTTTTTTTGCAGACGGCGATGTTTCTTTATCAGCGGCTGTATCACCTGTATTGGCAGTTTCGTCTGCAAAAATGCTGCCTGCTGAAAGACTGGCTAAGAAACATAAAATGGCTAAAATAATGACAAAGTATTTCATAATTTACCTCATGTTACCATTATATTTCACAGTCATTGCATAATGCAATTTAAATACAATGGGCGGCTTTAAGCCACCCATTGCTTGCCCAATTACCCCGGGTTATTCATCCGCCTTTTAGTGCCCTTTCTTCAGTTCAGGCTTTGGCAGTTTATCCCAGTCAATCTTCACCTCTGGATGCATCTCTTTGTGCTTACTGCCGGAATATGCGTACTGCATACCCTCTTTGAAGAACTCAACATGCTTTGCATTATCAACCTTTGTATCACCGAATTTGTCTCCTGACTGCGCAGGTGTTACCTTAACCACTGTATCATACCATGTTGCTGAACCGCCTATCGGGTCTGCAACTGCTGGGATTATATCATTGGGGTTGACACCTTCTGTCTTCCACCAGATGTTCTTGATGTCCGCGTCATCTGCTGCACCGAATTTCCCTTTACCACCCATCTTATTGGCAGTTGCAAATCTGCCAAACTTGGTGCCCATTGTATTTGAAACTGCAACAACCTTTGGATGAATCCCCTCTGTAACCCTTGCCTTTGCTACAATATAACCAACACCGCTTGTGATTCTTATCAAATCACCATTCTTTATGCCAATCTTCTTTGCGGTTGCAGTATTTATCCATGCAGGGTTGGAGTGAACGAATTCTGTGAGCAGTTTAACATTAGGCGTCCTTGACTGGGTATGGACATTCCATTTGAAGGTGGTAAGTACCATCTGTCCATCGCCAAGTTTTGATGAGCCGTCCTTGTTCCAGTGCCATGGCATTGCCTTGAACACAGGAAGCGGGTTGAACCCATACTTCTCCCATGAGGCAACATGGATGTTTATCTTCCCATCAGGTGTACCAAAACCTTTCCGTTTTTTGCCATCAACTGTTACCTTGCCATCATGGTCTTCCTTGTATGGAAGTCCGTATGGTGCCTTGATTTCAGTTCCATCCTTGCCTATAATCTTACCTGTTGCAGGGTCGAGTTTGCCGTAGATTGGATAAACACCATCTTTTTTGAACTGCTCCCAATCAGGCACTACACCTGCAAACTGCTGTTTCACATAGTCTTCTCCGTCCTTGAAGTTCCACGACTTCTTCATCCCCATGCTGCCGTCAGGGTCTATCTTGTGGATTATCTTCTTGCAAATCTCTCTGAACTCTATTACCTCTCCAAGCGGCTTTACAACAGGCTGCCTGATGCCGACCCAGGGCCAGAGGCTTGAAGGCATGCTTTCAGG
>DOHC01000322.1 GCA_003535475.1 Nitrospiraceae bacterium | reverse complement strand
AACATTTATTGTGAGGCAATTCGGTGTATTCCTGAAAGATAGTAAACGCTTTAATGACTATGCTATAATCACCCAGTTTCGAAGAATGGCTACATTAGGAAAAGAATTTACAGAAGAAGAAAAGAAAGACATGCCGCTGTACCCTATCGGTATAGTGGCTGAACTGATAGGCACAACAGGCCAGACCTTAAGGCTCTATGAATAACATGGTCTGATAAAACCCGCACGGAGAAACAAAAATAGGTTCTACTCAGAAAATAATATCAAATGGCTGAAATGCTTAAGAGAGCTTATCCACAATAAAAAAATAAGCATTGAAGGCATAAAGAAGCTTCTTGAATATCGGCCGTGCTGGGAGTTAACGGAATGCTCAGAAGAGAGAAAAAATAAATGTTCTGCTTACATAGACAAGACAAAGCCTTGCTGGGAACTTAACAAAAGGATATGCAACAAAGACAACAACGGCAAGCTGTGTGAAGATTGTGTTGTAAATCTGTCAAAAAAACTCAAGGCAAAGAAGAAGTAGATAATACAACCGCTGCTGCAAAGCTTTCTCAGCCCACAGGCCTGCCATAAAAATGAATGAACTGCACCGGGCTAATCAAAATCAGGATTAGGAACACTCTTCCGCTCCGCTCCTGTAGAAGAAGGCGAAGCAGTGGAGAACTGTGTCGGCTGCGTGCCGTCCTTAAAATATTCTTTTAATGAAGTTGCAGTTTCTTCTTTTGAGAGGAGTCCTGTTGATGGGTCTATAGGATACATTACAATGCCTTCCGGCACAGAGAAATCAGAAGATTCTACAATGTTTGACGCAGCCTTCATGAAGTTAAGCCATATCGGTGATGCCGCCCTTGCTCCTGTTTCCTGAGAACCGAGAGGCCTCACATCGTCGAACCCCACCCATACAGACGCAGTGATTCCTGTTGTATATCCAACAAACCATGCATCCCTGTACTCATTTGTTGTGCCTGTTTTTCCTGCTGCAGGTTTGCCTAAAGCCTTTATCCTCCATCCTGTCCCATAATTTATAACATCCTGCATCATTGATGTTATGAGAAATGCTGTCGGATTGCTTATCGCCTGCATCCCTTCAGGTTCATTGCTCTCAAGTATCTTCCCTTTTGAATCAGTGATGTATTTGACTGCAATGGGGTTCATTCTTACTCCATTGTTGGCAAATACGCTGTAGCCTGCGCATAGTTCAAGCGGAGTGACACTAAAGCTGCCAAGGGCAATGCTTAAGTTATGCGGTATATCGCCTTCAAGCCCGAGGTTCCGTGTGAATTTTATAACTTTTTCAACCCCCACTGCGTCCACAAGTTTCACTGTTACAACATTTCTTGAATACGCGAGCGCTTCCCGCAGCCTTGTAGGGCCGTAGTGCTTATGATCATAGTTTTCAGGCGTCCAGTCGCCCTTTGGCCCCCCCTTATATGTGACAGGCTCGTCATTTATCATGGATGCAGGCGTAAACCCGTTATCCATTGCAGCAGCGTATATTATTGGCTTGAACGCAGAGCCGGGCTGGCGTTTTGCATAGATTGCACGGTTAAATTCGCTCTTGGTGTAATCATAGCCTCCGATAATTGTCCTTATAAACCCTGTCCTCTGTTCAATTGCCACAACTGCGCCTTCCACTTTAGGTTCCTGTTCAAGGGCAAGGCTGACCTCTTTCCCTTTAGCGCCTTTAATCTTTACCTTAACAATATCCCCCGGTTTGAGTATCTTTGTCAGATTGAATCCTTTTATCGTTGTGGCTTTCTTTGTTTTTGGATCGAGAAGAGCGCTTGCCCACTGGGCATCTGCTATTGACAGCTTGCCGATAATCCCCCTTGTCTTAATAACAGCCTCAGTTGCGCTCACTTTAAGGACAAGCCCTGATATTATGTCATCCCCGCCTCCGATAGCAGTGCTACGCACATCTTTGCTCTCCATCTCTTTTTTAATGTCTATGTCTTTCTTGTGCTCAACAGGGCCGCGCCATCCTCTTCTCTTATCAAGCTCCCTGAGTCCCTCCTGAAGCGCTTTTTGCGCGGCAGCCTGCATTGCCCTGTCAAGCGTAGTATAAACCTTGAGTCCCCCTTTATAGACAGTATCTTCTCCGTACTTTTCCTCCAGATATTTCCTGACATGCTCAATGAAATAATTATTCGCCTCCATGCCCCTTCTCAAGGTTGAGAGATAAAGAGGCTGCTTTGCCGCCTCTTCCCTTTCAGACTTTTTGATGTATCCTTCTTCCTCCATCCGCAAAAGTACTGTCTCCTGCCGTTCTTTTGATTTTGTCAGGTTGTTGTAAGGAGAATATGTGAAAGGCGCCTTTATAAGTGCAGCTATCATTGCTGCCTCCGGCAGAGTCAGTTCTCCTACTGATTTCCCGAAATATACACGCGACGCCATTTCAACGCCGTAGGCGCCGTGGCCAAAGTAGATCTTGTTCAGATAAAGCTCCAGTATTTCCTTTTTATCAAGATTCTTTTCCATCTTTATTGCAAGGGATACCTCCCTGACCTTTCTTTTAAATGTTTTCTCAGGGGTGAGGAACACAACCTTTGCGAGCTGCTGGGTTATTGTGCTGCCGCCTTCTTTAAGTCCGGCATGGATAATATCCTTTAAAACTGCCCTGCCGATTGCAATGTAATCTATGCCTTTATGCTTCCAGAATCTTGAATCCTCAACAGCTATCACCGCATCTATAAGGTGTTTCGGCATTCTGTTCAGAGGCACAAAAATGCCTTTTTCAACTTTGAGTTCTCCGATGAGTGTGTCATCATCAGCGTATATCTTGGTGCCTGACGTAGGCTTGTATTGTTTGAGTTCTGCGATGGAAGGAATTCCTTTTGCAAACGCAAAGTAGCCGCCGACAGATATGCCGGTTATGACTGAAATAATCAGCAGAAAAACAACAACCCGTGCTTTCATAGTTAAATTGATTATAACCCCGACTTAAAAGCGCTGTCAAAAGCAGGGAGACTGAGCAATCCTTATAGCCTCTTTCAAGTCAACAGCGCCAGAATAAATAGCCTTGCCTGTTATCACACCCCAGAGATTTTTAATCTCCTTCAAAGATATTATGTCTTTGATGGAAGACACGCCGCCGGATGCAATTATCGGTATGCTGACGGTTTCAACCATTTCTTTCATGGCCGGGATATTCGGACCCGCAAGCATGCCGTCTCTTGATATGTCAGTGTATATTATGCCTGCTGCTCCGGCCTTTTCCATTTCCCGCGCAAGGTCTTTTGCATCAGCGCCCGTAACCTCAACCCATCCTTTTACGGCGGCCTTGCCGTCTTTGGCATCAATGCCCGCAAGAATCCTGCCCGAATATTTAGCGCAGGCATCTTTCAGGAGAGAAGGTTTTTCTATCACTGCAGTCCCAAGGATTATTCTGTTAATTCCGATGCTGATGAGGCCGTCTATCTTTTTTATATCCCTTATTCCGCCGCCGACCTCTATGTCAATTGATATGGATTCCCTTATCTTCATTATTGCATCAAGATTTTTCTGGCTGCCTGTGAATGCGCCGTCAAGGTCAACAACATGAAGGAGCTTTGCCCCGCATTCCTCCCATCTCTTTGCTGTTGATGCAGGGTCATTTGAATATATTGTTACCGCATCTTCTTTTCCCTGAAGGAGCCTGACGCATTGCCCGTTCTTTAAATCTATTGCAGGAATAACAAACATAGATTAATATAACATAATACCGCAGCAGAAGGAGAAAGCCTGAAATGCCAAAGATTGCTGGGATTACAATGATATTTTTAATTTTTACCCTTGTATTTTTTTTTAATCCTACGGCAGCTTTTTCCTTCAACATTCCCGAAAAATTTGAATATGAGCTTACATGGACAGGCGTCAAGGCAGGCACAGCCACCCTTGAAATAGCAAGAACAGGCAATGATGTAAAGATCATCTCCACGGCGCAGTCGGCAAAATGGGTTTCTGTTTTTTATACTGTTGACAACAGGGTAGAAACCATCCTTGCAAAACAATCCTCGTTGATATTTCTCGGAGAACCTGTCAATTACAGGCTCAGGATAAGAGAAGGAAAGCATAGAAGAGACAAAGAGGTAATCTTTAACTCCGGCAATAAAGTTACATACATAGACCATATAAATAAGGAGAAACATAGTTTTGATGTGCCTTCTCTTATATTTGATCCGCTGTCGAGCTTCTATTATCTCAGGACGCTGAAGCTTGTTGTCGGCGAGCCGGTTTATATAACCACTTTTGACAGCAAAAAAGTCTGGAATGTTGAAGTGCAGGTGCTCAGAAAGGAAAAGGTAACGCTCCCAACAGGCACGGTAGAGACAATTCTGATTAAACCGTTAATGAAATCAGAAGGCATATTTTATAAGAAAGGCGATATTTATATCTGGCTTACAGATGATGAAAAGCGTATTCCTGTAAAACTCCAGACAAAGGTTGCCATAGGCTCTATCAATGCCCTATTGGTCGGAGGAAGATATTGATACCTGTCTCAATTGTAATCGTAACAAAAAATGAAGAGGCAAACATTGAAGCCGCGCTTGACAGCGTCAAGGATGCCGCTGAAATTGTTGTTATTGATTCGTTCAGCTCGGATAGGACTGTTGAAATCTGCAGGAAATACACAGATAAAGTATTACAGAAAGAGTGGGAAGGATTTGCAAGGCAGAAACAGTCGGCAGTTGACCTTGCCACGTGCCCGTGGGTTTTTATACTTGACGCTGACGAGAGATTTACGCCTGAACTGAAGGCAGAGGTTATAAATGCGATAGAAGAAAACAGGCATGACGGTTTTTATGTCCCGAGGAAAAACTTTTTTATGGGCAGATGGATAAAACACGGAGGCTGGCGGCCTGATTACACATTAAGGCTGTTCAGGAAAGAGGCAGGACGTATTGAAGACAGGGAGGTGCACGAGAAGGTAATTGTCAATGGAAGCGTATCACATCTTAAAAATCCCCTAATCCATTATACGTATAATTCTGTTTCAGATTATTTGAAGCGGATGGACGTCTATTCCTCGCTTGCGGCAAAGGAGCTTAAAAAGAATGGAGTTGTGCCTAATGTGCTGGACTTTCTTCTGCGCCCGCTGGCTGCATTCGTGAAGATGTTTTTTTTCAGATTCGGCTTTCTGGACGGCAGATACGGATTGGCGCTTGCAGTGCTTTACAGTTATTACACTTTTCTGAAATATGCAAAGACATGGGAAATGATGAAGTAGAAGAGATGAATATATTGAGAGTTAAACATTAGAGGTTTTCAATTTTTCACTTTTAACTTTAACCTTCTACCTTTTTGTTAGGCAGTCCTGCAGCCTGCGACAAGAGTCAGTTCAGGAGAATTTACCTTGTATGGCAGCCTTTCTCCAGAATGAGAGAGAATGCCGCGCTTCATCTCAACAACAGACGGATTTTTGCATCCGAATTTTTCAATCAGGAACTGAGCGGCAACTTCGGGTTTAATTATATCACCACAGGTAAAAATATCCACAGCCGCATAACCGTATTCCGGCCACGTATGAATAGAAAGGTGAGATTCGGCTATTACTACCATGCCGCTTATACCAAATGGACTGAATTCGTGGAAGGATACATCAATGATGGTTGCTTTGGCCTTTTTTGCCGCTGAGACCATTGCATTTCTTACCTTGTCGAGGCTTTTGAGAATTTCAGGATTACAATCCTTAAGCTCCACTAATAAATGTTTACCTAAAGCATGCAACCCTCTACCTCCGTATCAGATTTTAATCTAAAGAGCTTCATTGCTCTCTTAAGCTAAATAAATTACAGTAAAATTATACTCCTTGTCAAGATTTTTTTGAATACAAAAATTTTTTTCTGAAAAAAATTTCTCAAAACGATTGTCTTTCATCTTGAATAGCATTAAGATATATTACTAATGCGGTCATTAATAAGGAAACATGCAACTTATTTTTTGACGTCATGCCCGAAGTTCTTAATCGGGCATCCAGAGCCTTTCTGGATTCTCCGGTCAAGCCGGAGAATGACAAGAATGTATACTTACTTATAGCCGTCTTAGCAACTGTCATACTATATGATTGCTGTTGTGTTTGAGGAGAATGTATGCTTGATGTAAAGATTGTGAGAGAGAATACTCAAAGAGTTGAAGAGTCGCTCAGGAAGAGAAACTATGACCTCTCCATACTTGACAGGTTTCTAAAAATAGAAAATGAACGGAGAGAACTCCTCAGGCTCATCGAAGAAAAAAGAGAGCAGAGGAATAGAATCTCGCAGGAGATCGCGAAATTAAAAAGAGAAAAGAAGGATGCCTCCATGATTTTGGAAGAAGCAAAGGGCATATCCGATTTCATAACGGAAAAAGAAGAGCGGCTGAAAGTTTTGGAAGAAGAAGCAAGGCAGGAGCTTTTGGTTATTCCAAACATTCCTCATGAATCAGTCCCTGCCGGCAAAGACGAGGCAGAGAATGTTGAGATACGAAAATGGGGCGCTCCGAAGGAATTAGATTTCTCTCCGTTGAATCACTGGGACATTGCAGCGATGCATGACATCATAGATTTTGACAGGGCATCAAAGATTGCAGGCGCAAGGTTTTCTTTAATGAAAGGCATGGGCGCAAAGCTTGAAAGGGCGCTGATGAACTTCATGCTTGACCTGAACACATCTAAAGGATACAAGGAGATATTGCCGCCGCTTCTTGTTAACCGCGAATCCATGACAGGCACAGGACAGCTTCCGAAATTTGAGATGGAACTGTTCAGGACAGCAGACCCGGAGTTTTATCTTATTCCTACCGCTGAGGTTCCTGTGACAAATATCCACAGGGAAGAAATTCTGAATGAGAGTGATCTGCCTATCTACTACACAGCATACACTCCATGCTTCAGGCGCGAGGCAGGCTCATACGGAAAAGATACAAGGGGATTAATAAGACAGCATCAGTTCAATAAGGTTGAGATTGTAAAATTCGTGAAGCCTGAGGATTCATACAGCGAACTTGAGAAAGTCACCAATGATGCTGAGGACATCCTTCAAAGGCTTGGCCTGCCGTACAGAGTAATTGCCCTGTGTACAGGCGACCTTGGTTTCTCGGCAGCTAAGACCTATGACATTGAGGTCTGGCTTCCGGGCCAGCAGAAATACAGGGAGATTTCTTCATGCTCAAATTTTGAGGACTTTCAGGCAAGAAGGGCAAATATCAGGTTTAAGCATGAGGGGAAGAAAGGCACAGAGTTTGTTCACACTCTTAACGGCTCTGCGCTTGCAATCGGAAGGACAGTCGTTGCCATTCTTGAAAACTTCCAGCAAAAAGACGGAAGCGTCATCATCCCCGAGGCGCTGAGGAAGTATATGGGGGTCGAGGTGATAAAGTAATTTTAGGCAGGATTTTAATGTGATGTGATAAAATAATCAAAAAGGAGGGGAGTAAAAATGCCGAAGACAATAGAATCTTTTCTTTCAAACTATACTGAGTTCTATCTTCCGGTAATTGTTGTTGGAGAACTTATATTTGGAGCATTGAATTCAAAGCATGTTGAGGAGTGAGGTCTGGCGACTTTCCTATTTACTGCTCAAATATAGTATATTGTAGAATTTTGATAAAGAGAAAAGTCATTTAAATCCAGAGGAAAAAGCCGCTGAAAAATATCCCCTTATTTTTGTGTTACTCTAAATTATGCCTGAATCCTTATATATCCACATCCCTTTCTGCGTTAGAAAATGCCTTTACTGTGATTTCCTTTCCGTGCCTTATAATGATTTACTTGCAAGGGCATACACAGACGCCCTCTGCAAAGAGTTGATTCTGAAAAAAGGGTTTGCAGGGGAGTTGAAGACTGTTTATATTGGAGGAGGGACTCCTTCAATTCTGCCTGAGGAATGTTTTAGGGAACTCTTTAATTGTCTTAAGGATAATTTTAAATTCTCCAATTCGTCTGAAATAACAGTTGAGGCAAATCCGGGAACTGTTGATAAATCAAAGATAGGGGCAATGCTTTCCCTTGGAGTGAACAGATTAAGCATCGGAGTTCAGTCATTCAATGATGCTGAATTAAAGGCATTGGGGAGAATCCACACATCTGATGAGGCATTAAAGGCGATAGAGACAATCAAAAACTCAGGCATTAATAATTTTTCAGTAGACCTGATATACGGAATTCCGGGGCAGACACTTGATTCATGGAAAAAGACCTTATCAAAGGCAGTTGAACTTTCTCCTGCGCATATATCTTCCTATGAACTTACTCCTGAAAAAGATACGCCTTTATATAGGCTGATACAATCAGGAGGAATCAAGATGCCTGATGAAGATTTGGTTTTATCAATGTATGATTATGCTATAGACTATCTGGCATCCAAAGGCTATGAGCATTATGAAATATCAAACTTTGCACTGCACGGTTTCAGGTGTCTGCACAATCTGAATTACTGGGAGAGGGAAGAGTACATAAGCGCAGGAGCCGGAGCGCATTCATTTGTCAAAGGCTTCCGCTCAAAGAACACAGATGATATCAGGAGATATATAAAAGACCTTAATAAAGGAATAATCCCTGAAGCTGAGTCAACTGAGATTAAGTGCGAGGATGCGATTAAGGAGTTTATATTCCTCAATCTCAGAAAGACTGAAGGGATAAATCTTGCAAAAGCAGAAGCCCTTGGACTGAACATGCCTGGTGTATGCATGGAATTGATTGAAGACGGATATCTTGAGATAAAAGGTGATTATCTGAGGCTTTCAAGAAAAGGCATTGTCATAGCCAATGCGATTATAGTAAAGTTGTTTGAAGGATTAGTGCTTGACTGATTATTTTTTAGCCGGTTTTGCGCTGGATTTATACATTATGTTTGTTATAGAATAATTCCTATGATAAAGAAGACAGAAAAGATATGGATGGACGGCAGGTTTGTAGACTGGGATAACGCCAATGTGCATGTAATGACTCATACCCTTCATTACGGGCTTGGAGTTTTTGAGGGTATAAGGTGTTATGAGACAAAAGGTGGGCCCGCAATCTTCAGGCTGAAGGAGCATGTTGAGCGTCTCTTTAAGTCAGCCCATATTTTTCTGCTTGAGATCCCTTATTCAAAGAGAGAGATAGAAGATGCGATAATCAAGACAGTTAAGATAAATAAGGTCAAGGAATGCTACATAAGGCCATTGGTGTATATAGGATACGGAGCCATGGGCTTATATCCCAAGGATAATCCTGTGAAGGTTGCCGTCAGCGTATGGCCGTGGGGCGCATACCTCGGTGACGATGGACTGAAGAACGGCATAAGGGTTAAGGTGTCATCCTTCATAAGGAACCATGTAAACTCGCAGAT
>DOHC01000053.1 GCA_003535475.1 Nitrospiraceae bacterium | reverse complement strand
CCGTTAAGCCCGACCCTCTTAAAAGAAGAAAAGGATGATAATTATAAATGTGTGATAATGCCTATGAGGGTATGATGAAGTAAATTCAAAAATAAAAATTAAAAATGCAAAATTACAAATCAGAACTAAAAAATTCTTTAATTTTGAGTTTTGCTTTTTAAATTTTGATTTTGCATAGAGAGGAATCAATGGACGAGAAAGAACAGGTTAATCAGGCAGAAGAGTCCTACGGCGCAGAGGACATCAAAATACTAAAAGGGCTGAGCGCTGTAAGAAAAAGGCCTGCGATGTACATAGGCTCAACAGGGCCCGAAGGACTGCACCATCTTGTATACGAGGTTGTGGACAACAGTGTTGACGAATCCCTTGCTGGTTTTTGTAAAGAAATAGAGGTAATACTCCACCACGACGGAAGCTGTACTGTAATAGATGACGGAAGGGGCATACCTACAGACCAGCACCCCGGAGATCCTGAAGGAAGGACAGCAGCAGAAATAGCACTTACAGAACTTCATGCAGGAGGAAAATTTGAATCAAAGGCATACAAGATATCAGGAGGGCTTCACGGCATCGGGGTCTCTGCTGTAAATGCCCTGTCCGAATGGCTTGACGTTGAGATAAAGCAGAACGGAAAGGTGTTTCAGCAGCACTTTGACAGAGGCGTCCCAGCAGGAGCGCTCGCTGTTGTCGGAAAGACAAAAGGCAGGGGAACCAAGGTCACATTCAAACCAGACGGAGAGATTTTTGAAATAACAGAATTCAGCTATGATGTCCTTTCACAGAGATTAAGAGAAATGGCATTTCTTAACAGCGGGCTTAAGATTTCCATACAGGATGAAAGCACAGACAAAAAACAGGAGTTCCTTTATAAAGGGGGGATTGTTTCTTTTGTCGAGCATCTGAATAAAAACAAAACGCCGCTTCATCCAAAGCCTGTATACATATCAGGAGAAAAAGACGGAATCACATCAGAGATCGCGCTTCAGTATAATGACGGTTATGCAGAGAACATCTTCACATTTGCAAACAATATAAACACAAAAGAAGGCGGAACGCACCTCATAGGATTCAAATCCGCACTGACAAGGACAGCAAACAGCTATGCTGCATCAGCAGGGCTTTTGAAGAACGGCAAAGAAGGGCTTTCAGGTGATGATATAAGAGAGGGGCTTACAGCGGTTATAAGCGTTAAGCTTCCCAACCCCCAGTTTGAAGGCCAGACAAAGATGAAGCTCGGAAACAGCGAGGTAAAAGGGATAATAGAGTCAATAACCAACGACACGCTCGGCGCCTATTTTGAGGAAAACCCCTCTGTTGCCAAGAAGATTATAGAAAAGGCTGTGCAGGCAGCAAGGGCAAGAGACGCGGCAAGAAAGGCGCGGGAACTTGCAAGGAGAAAAGGGATTCTTGACGACACAGGACTGCCCGGAAAACTTGCGGACTGTTCTGAAAAAGACCCGGCATTATCCGAGATATTCATTGTTGAGGGCGACTCTGCAGGCGGTTCCGCCAAGCAGGGACGCGACAGGCACGCTCAGGCAATATTGCCGCTCCGGGGAAAGATACTGAATGTTGAAAAGGCGCGGTTTGACAAGATGATTGCCTCAGAGGAAATAAAGGTTCTCATAACAGCGCTTGGAACAAGCATTGATACAGAATTTGACATATCAAAAATCCGCTATCACAAGGTAATCCTGATGACAGACGCTGACGTTGACGGCGCGCATATCAGGACGCTCCTGCTCACGTTTTTTTACAGGCAGATGCCTCAGGTTATAGAAAACGGCTATCTTTACATTGCACAGCCGCCCCTGTTTAAGGTAAAAAAAGGAAGGACAGAGAAATATGTCCAGAACGAGACAGAGATGCAGCATATGCTTTTTGAGCTTGCAGCAGACGACCTTGCGATTCCGATAAAAGGGCAGACTGTAAAAGGAAAGGCGCTAATCCCGCATCTAAAGAGGCTTTCCAAGTTTGAACGGCTCATGGAATGGTTCAGCCGAAGGAGAAAGGACGCAGATGTTTTAAAGATTATCTTAAATGCGGGGATAAATAAAGAGCTGCTGAAGGATCAAAAGGCGCTTGAGAAACTTATAGAAGCAATAGAGAAAGCACTGCCTGACATTTCAATAGGCGAGATTAATCCTGATGAAGAACATCAGGCATACAGCGTTGAGATAAAAAGGCAGAACAAAAAAGTCCTGATAGACATGAACTTCCTGATGTCTCCGGAATTCAAAGAGCTTGAACACAGCTACAGCATTGTAAAAGACCTTGGGGAGCTGCCGTATAAGGCAGAGACAAAAGAAGGGATAAAAGAACTTGGCTCAAGTTCTGAGCTTCAGGACTATGTGCTCATCGTTGCCAAAAAAGGCCTCACGATTCAGAGATACAAAGGACTTGGAGAGATGAACCCGACACAGCTCTGGGAAACGACAATGGACGCCGAGAAAAGGACACTCCTTCAGGTGAAGATAGAAGACACAGTGCAGGCAGACGAGATGTTCACGATTCTCATGGGCGATCAGGTTGAACCGAGAAAAGATTTTATTACTAAACACGCCTTAGAGGCGAGGAACCTAGATATATAATTCGGTTGGTTTAATATCCCACCAAGAAAACAACTTAATTATAATGGCTTATAACTGCAAGCCCGTTGCTGGCGACTACTTAATAAAAAAGGGATGTCGAAAATGTCAGAAAACTTACACATGCCATTGACAAGGCATCTGGGTGATATCCTATGTAATATAGGGTGAAAGTGTATGCGTATCGGTAAAAAGGGTGTTTGGATCATATTAGCCGTATTCTTCTTTCTTCAGGGCTGTGGCAGACCGAAGAGCTTTTCAATAGGGGAATCTATTCCACTGGGGAAGACCACGCTTTCTGTCCAACGGGCTGAGCTTGATACTCTACGGGGCAAAAAAGTCCTTGTGGTATTTATAAAATGGACAGGTCCGAACTCAGAGAAGGATAAAATTCTGAGACCTTCTTTGAGCATGAAGAAGTACTTCACTGTTTTGGACAACAGCGGGAAAAGATATTATTTTTCCAAGATAATGGATGAATACAGCTGGCAATATCTTCATATGATGCAGATGCCTGAGGCTGTACATCATCAGCAGCTTGAGTACGAGAAGCTGGCCATCGGAGAAAACTATGTCATCTTATTCTGGGGTCCAGAGGAGGCAAAGAACCTTACTCTAGTTATCAAAAACCCGTTCTCTGAAAAGGGGCAACCGGGAACCGCAGAGGTTTTGCTCGGGCGTTAAGGCCAGAAACGGTCAGTCCGCTGATAAGAAAATGGATGAGGAATTCTATAAAGGAGAAGCAGTAACATACTCCCGTAGCCGGGCATTTGCTTTGGGTTTGGCAGCGGGTGCTGTATTCACAGCCATATGGAGCATTATGGCTGCTGTTCTTGAGCCATGGGGAGATTTAAGCAAGGTTATTGTTGCCGTGCTTTCATCCGCAGTGGCAGGAGGTATGACGTCTTATAAGCTTGGTTCGTCGGGTGAAAGGGTTGGAGCGCTATCTATATTTCCCCTTTTCGGAGCAATATTCCTTGATGCTTTTCTGGCAAAGGGAATAGACTCCCTTGGAAATGTCATAGAAATCATCTCCGAGAGGCATGTTGTCTTTTATGCTATAAACATTATCTTTGGCGCCCTCATCGGGGCAATTTTTGGCAAAAGGGAGAAGCGTGGTTAAGCCCGGAGCTTCTATCGAGGTTGAACTTCCATAGTTCCAGGCTGCATCTTTCTACACGTAATTCACAGTTTCGATATATTTCAGCAAAGTGTCATCTTCAGCCATAAAGTCACATTTACTTTAAACATCTGTGAATGATAATTTCTCTTGACTCATCCCGCGATTTTTCCCTAAAGTATCACAAAAAGACACATGCGACATAAAAAACAATGTTATGAGAAAATGAAGTGAAAGGAGAAATGGCATGCAGTTTAATCAAATTGAAACAATAACAATCAAAATCCTGCAAGGTGCGGATGAGAAGTTTCTTTTCCCTTATCAAATTTTCAATAGGATAAGAAATGAGGTAAGCTGAATACTGAAAGCCTAAAGCTGGAAATTTATGCAACAATGGAATGTGGTTGTAACGGTTCATGATTTTAAAAGGGCATGTGATATGCTCGGTGCATTTGGCCGTGTGCAGCGGACCGATTTTTACAATACGCTGGTTATGAAGGTGCAAGATGTTCATCACATGCTGGAATCCCTGCTCAACAGGTCCCTAAAAGACCCTGAGTTCCTGAAGCCTGTTTCAAGGCTGATACCGGTTACGAGCACGTTTACTTTTCATTCGCCGGATGAATTTGAGAACAAGGCGAGGGAAGCAATCATGGCATGGGTCAGCGAACTTGCCGGCAAGGGATTTCATGTAAGAATGCACCGCCGGGGACTCAAGGGAAGGCTTTCCGGTCATGAAGAGGAACGGATGCTCGATGATATTTTACTTGAGGCGATGAGGGAAGCGGGTATGCCGGGACATATTTCTTTTGAAGATCCTGATGCCGTCATTGCTGTTGAAACAGTTTCGAACCGGGCAGGGCTTTCGCTCTGGAGCAGGGAGCAGTTGAATAGATATCCCTTTATACGGATTGATTGAGAGACGCTCTATTTTTACACGCATTTTGTCTTGTATATTCCTTGCAGTAGTAAAGATAGCCGACCTTATTGATATTCACTCCCATCACTTTACACGCTACACTGTCAGCAGCCAGGGGGTCTGTGCCTGATATCGCGATGCCGGCATCAATGGGGGTCCCGTATTCAGGGCCGTTACCTTCCATCCCTGTAAGTCCGTCTATCACAGTAAGGTCGGGCCAGACAAGTTCGGCCATCTCCGCAAGGTTGAGATTCGTATACTTGTATCCCTGATGTCCCATAACCTTATCATCTGCATATATGCTCCCCATTACCATGTTCTTTATTGAGAGCGTTACAACCACGGTATCGTGTGTTTTCAGTTTTGCCGCCGACACAAGATAGTTGTTTCTGTCAAGCAGGAGGCCGGATACCCTCACTTGAATGGTTTCGCCCCTTTTGTCCAGGATCGGGACCTTTTCAAAAGGGCCTTCATTCAGGTCGATAAGTTCTACGTTGTATTCTTCAGCAAGTTGGTGATAACCGAACTTTTCAAACCCTTCTGAAGTACCGCCTGTAAAAGGCGACGCAGCCTCGGCTATGATTATTTTTTCATCGTAAAATTCCCTGAAGCAATCGAGGATTCCCCTTATCTGGTCAACATGGCTTGCGGCGAGCTGAAGTGATGTTGATACAAAGTTGGGCTTGATGATCACCTTGCCGGGCTTCAGTCCTTTTTTGATATCATGTGATATAAAATTAAGTGACCTTCTGACAGTGTTCCTTCTCTTTTTCCCTTTTGCCAGAGAAACAGTGACCATAATACTTTTATAACATGCATTGCGTCCGGCTGCATTAAAACATTACAGGCAAACCGGTCATGACTTCCTGCGCTTTTCATTTTTGAGCATAGCGAACGAAACCAAAAAAGAGGGGACGACTGCTGTGATATACTTAATAAAAAGAGTCACGCTAATTTAATCATGACTAAGTGCTTTGTCTGCGGCAAGTCCTCCATATTAGTCTCAAAGGCCCTGAATGTATGCCTTGAATGCATCCGGAATGAACCGGCAAAAGCTTCATCGTATATTGAAGAGGCCCATTCAGTAAGCAGAAGACCCTTTGGCCTTCCCCCAAAACCGCCCCGTGATCCAAACGGAATTCAATGCAGGTTATGCGTAAATGAATGCCGGATTCCTGAAGGGGGAATAAGCTATTGCGGCCTCAGGACAAATATAAACGGGAAACTCTCCGGTGTGTCTCCGGAGGAAGGCAAACTCTCATGGTATCATGATCCCCTGCCGACAAACTGCGTTGCCGACTGGGTATGTCCCGGAGGATGTGGAGCCGGATATCCGGAATATGCTTATTCGGAAGGACCGGAATATGGATACAAAAACCTTGCCGTTTTCTTTCAGGCATGCTCTTTTAACTGCCTGTTCTGCCAGAACTGGCAGTTCAGGGAGGAAACACTGACCGCAAAAAAAAGAAACGTTAAGGAGCTTGTCGATGATGTGGATAAAGAGACCTCGTGCATATGCTACTTTGGCGGAGACCCGACCCCGCAGCTGCCGTTTGCAATAAGGGCATCACGACTCGCGCTGGAGCAGAAGAAAAACAGGATTCTCCGGATATGCTGGGAATCAAACGGAACAATGAACAGAGGTCTGCTCAATGAGATGATAGAACTCTCCCTGAAATCCGGCGGATGCATCAAATTTGACCTGAAATCATGGAATAAGAGCCTGAATATCGCATTAACGGGAGTTACAAATAAAAGGACCATTGAGAATTTTTCAATTGTTGCCGGTAGAATCCGTGAACGTCCCGACCCTCCGCTTCTTACAGCAAGCACGCTTCTTGTCCCCGGATATATTGATGAAGAAGAGATCAGAAATATTTCGGAATTCATCGCATCTCTTGATAAAGGTATCCCTTACTCCCTTCTTGGATTTTATCCGCACTTCCGTATGTCCGACCTGCCTGTTACATCTAAAGACTTTGCTCTGAAATGTAAGGAAATTGCGGAAGCCGCAGGGCTCAAAAGGGTAAGGATCGGTAATGTTCATCTGTTAAGTTGAAATTACGTGATCAGGGTGTCAGGGCACCTTTGAACATTAGAACAATCAAATATTCGAACAGTTTTTCTTGTGGACAATTTCAAGGGCAGCCCCCTATGCCTTCTGGAATTACACCTTTTTCCACGAATTGGGTCATTGCTGGATAAGCATAAAATACGGGGACCTCAGGACCGAGGAGATATTTACGGACCTGGTTGCGATCTCGGCCCTCAGAGAACTTATCAGGCCGCATGAAAAGCTTTTTAAAGAAACCGTCAAACTCCGCAGCTATAGGCAGCAAACAGGGGAAGGAATATTTTGGCAGGGAGCAGAAAAAAGTCATGAAGGCACCGGAGCCATATCTGAAAAGGCTCTTGAAAAATCTGACTGAAAAAACACGATAGTGCCACAGTGCCATAGTAAGAGTTTTCAGAAACGGTGTCACTAAAACCTCCCCGGTATCACGGCTTCGCATTCCGGGCATTTCCCGTTCTGGATCCTGTTTTTCAATATCTCAAAAATATATCTCTCTATCAAAAGCTCACCGCATTTATGACAATATGTGTTCTCAAGTCTGTGTCCATGGACATTGCCAAGATACACATACCAGAGTCTTTCCTCTTTCCCAATTCCCCACGCCTTTTCAAGGACAGCTGCCGGCGTTGGTGACAGATGGCTAAGTTCGAGTTGCGGATAGAACCTTGTTACATGCCATGGCGTTTCAGCGCCGAGACTGTTCTTTATCCATGATGCTATCCCACGGAGTTCAGTTTCATTATCATTGAATCCGGGGGTGACATTTGTGACAACCTCCACGTGCATCCGGTCTTCCCTTCGGGTACTATACACCTTCTCTGGCAGGTATTGCACCTGACCTTTTTATCTCCAAGTTTTTCATACAGAACGGCTTCTTTCTTCATATCTGCTCTGCAGGTATTCTGTCAGGCCTGTAACCGGTAAAGTAACGGAGCTTCATTTTTTTAAGTCTCTCCTCCACAGCGGGGTAGAGGATGAGTTCCTCGACTTCAAAATCCTCAAAGGCAGGGTCTATTGCCCGTAATCTCTTTTTCAATGCCTTAATATTTTCACATGGGCTGAAGCTTATCATGGATGCCGGATGCACACGCACTCCACTGTCCCTCAGGAACTCGAGCGCCCTCAACTGAAGCTGAAACCCTTCCGGAACCGAGCCCGTGAGCCTTGAAAACTCTTCCTCGCATGTGCCTTTCAGACTTACCCTCACGTAAAGGTTATGGAAAGCCGAGAGTTCTTCTGCATATGTCCGGTCATTGCCGATTAATATGCCGTTTGTCTCGAGAATAAAGAGATAGTCCTCCGGTATCAATTTAAGGACATTAATAAGATGTTCCCTGCAGAGCGTCGGCTCGTTACCGCTTATCCTCATCTGATTGAGTCTTTTCTTCTTTGCGATATTTACAAGTCTTCTCGCAACTTCTTCAGGAGCGTATAAGTTTCCATATTCTTCCGGTCTGGCAACTATGTTCCAGGACCAGCAGAACACGCATCTCAGGCAGCAGCCGACACAGTCTGCGGTAGATATCCCGCCGTAAAACCGTGCAGGCCTGAAGCGGTAGTATCTTCTCCGGTTGTTTTCACACACGGTCTTTTCGGTAATTTCTGCGATTTCAACAGGGTGATACATAATTTAATTATATCAATAAAGTTACGTTGATACGGAGATGCTTATTGATGCATTGTGTCTTAAGAACTGACTGTGAGGAAAAATTTGGATTAATCAATGGGAAAATCGCTGCGAGGCGTAACAGGATAAAAAAGAAGTGGTCATAAATCAAGGGGATGCAGGCGTGATAACCATAAAGTTATTAGATTGATTAGTAGTTGTGATAATTATTTTTAATTTGATTAAGGATTTTATATATCTGTCGATATTAAATAAAACCAAATTTGGGAGAGATAAAATGATTGACAGGTCATTCTAAAGGGTGTACATTTTGACTATAGGAATGTGATCATGCTTTGGTGGTTCTGCGATAAAGGAAAAGCAATATAAATTTTGAATTTGTTCATTTCAAATAAGACGAAGAAATACGCTTTCCTGACAGCCGTCATTATGCTCTTCACATTTACAGGATTTGCATTATTGCAGGCAAGGGAAATGATTGATACTATGCCAGAATATAAGTCTGAAACGATCAAGCTGCCTGAACCTGTACAGGGCAGTAACACATCCATTGAAGAAGCCTTACTTAAGAGAAGGTCAATCAGGAGTTATAAAGACAGTTCTCTGACACTCGCTGAAGTTTCACAGCTTCTCTGGGCTGCACAGGGAATCACAAGCCCAAGGGGGCTCAGGACAGCTCCATCCGCAGGGGCGATCTATCCGCTTGAAGTTTATGTTGTTGCAGGGAATGTGGATGACCTCCCGGATGGAGTTTACAGGTACAACCCTTATAAGCATGAGTTAGTGAGGGTCGCAGAGGGCGACAAAAGAACAGAATTGTGCAATGCCGCCCTTGGTCAGACGTCTGTCAGGAATGCGGCGGCAGTTATAGTCTTTTCTGCTGTGTATGAACGAACAACCATAAAGTATGGCGATAGAGGCATACAGTATGTATATATGGAAACCGGTCATGCAGCCCAGAATGTTTTTCTGCAAACGGTTCCGTTGAATCTTAGAACAGTAGTTATCGGGGCTTTTTATGGTGATAAGGTGAAAAAGGTTTTGAAGATGTCTGACAGGGAACATCCGCTTTATATAATGCCTGTGGGGAGAATAAAGTGAGTACGACACTGGATATAAAGTATGAGAAAAATCCTTATTGTGCCTGTGGGTAGGATTGATAGCGACGTTTTGAAAAATATCTCTGCTTCGCTTGAAGAGACGTTTCATCTCAGTGTCGACATAGGCGAAGAAATGCCTGTTTCAGATGATTCTTATCACGCAAGGAGAAGACAATATCACTCCACCAAGATACTGAAAGAGTTACAGGCAATGAGAGGGAAGGATATCGAGCGTGTGCTTGGGGTGACCGACGTAGACCTCTATGTCCCGGAGCTAAACTTTGTCTTTGGAGAGGCGGATATTTCCTCAGGAGTAACAGTCATATCTGTTACAAGACTGCGGCAGGAGTTTTACGGGCAACCTCAAAACAGAGAGGTGCGTAAAAGAGGCAATTCATGAACTCGGACATGCCTATAATCTCGGACATTGTCCGGATCCACGCTGTATCATGTTCTTTTCAAACAGACTGAGAGATACGGATGTTAAAGGAACTGGCTTCTGCAGCGTCTGTAAAATGCAGGTTAAAATTGATTGAGCAATTTTCACATTGCTTGTGAATTTTCTCACTTCCATGCGAATGAGTTACCGACTTTTATATCTCCCAAGACTATTTTATTGATTCCTTTTATTGATCTTATGGGAGATTTAAAAAACACGGAACCTCCGGCACACGCAGTAACGATACCCAATGCAACGGTATCCTCATGATGATTCAACCCTATTACGGTCCCATGGGGGAATTCGTGATCTTTCAGACTGATGGAGTGTGTATGATAAAATGATTTTGCATGGTCTGCATCTAATTCAAAGTCGGAAAGTTCTCTATTAAAATAATCTTCGAGTCTCTTCTTTCTGTAGCGAATACGCGTTGTCCTGCTCCTTGTCTTTACTGCCTTTGCTGCCCTGATCCTGAACATTCAAACCGACTGCTGAGTCAAGGATATGATCAAGTTCATTGTTTCGTCTCACGGCGATAACATGTTCAGGTTCAATGACCTTTATCTTGCCCGTCTTTAATGCCCTTCCAAGATTTCCTGAGATCAAACCGGTCGTATCTACAAGGATAATCTCCGACGTCTCCTTGCAGATGTCAACCATTTTTTTGCAGGTTTCAATCATCATTGGAATTACCAGAGCAGGATTTGTTGTCCCCAGAAATGACATCTTTTCAAAGCGGAAAGCGTTGAAATCCTTTTCATCCCTCAACGACTTCATGCATATGGTTCCGGGAGGGCCGAGAGACGACTGTCCGATATCAGCGTCCACCAGAGAGACAGATATAGATTCTGATATGAGTCTTTTTATCAGGTGTTGTACGAGAGTGGATTTCCCCGAATCTGTTTCTCCGATGATCAGAGCGGTCCCCCGCTTTCTGATAAGCTCCTGCAAAAGAAATTCCCATTCCGGCTCAGGAACGATCTCTCTGCTTGATGGATCTGCCTTGTCTGGACCGACAATCATATCGGAAGCGCGGGGTTTGTTGTTAGCCACTCTTTTCCTTAAACGGTATCCGGCGTTTGTCGTTCGAATAGCTGTTATATGCTCATGTTTTGAATTTTAGCATATTACTCACGCTATAACCTGTTGAGCTATGAACATCAAGAGTTGGTGGAAGCCTTTTAATAGGGCAATTAAAAGGCAGACAAGCAGCGGCTATTATATTCTTTTTCAATCTCCTCTTTCCTCTATCTTCCTCTATGATTTCTTGTCCGTTTTTGCGAAGAAACCTGTAAACTTCCTCTGTACTTTATCACTTCCGCACTGTGGACACCTTACCTCTGACTTTTCATCGTATTCCTTGAGCGAAAGAAAAATTGTAAAATCCTTCAGGCAGTCTTTGCACACGTATTCATAAGCAGGCATCATGACCTCCCTTTATACCAAAACCCGTTATGTGTCGGATTATGAATACATCATATCACAGAATCAGGGTTACCGCACCTTAGTTCTGTAATGCTTTTGCATCGTGGAACTATTGTTCTATTGCGCCATTGGAGCTGCGGTACTTCCGCACTTTGGAACTACGGAACTATTCCTGACATGCCGTGATATAAGTTTAAAGGATGCCTCGTCAGGGGAAACGGGGGAAATCGGGCGAAACTGCCGCCCTCACCCTGGGCTTGGGCGTTAACAAGTTTCATTTAAACTCTTCACTTTTAAACATTTCAAAAAATGCGACTTTCTGTGAGAAATCCGCAGTAGCAAGACACTCTTGTTTTTGCGACTTAAAGGAAGAAATCCTCATTGCGTATTATCGCCCGAATCCTAACTAATACTCTTCCATCAGGAAAATTTCATCTTATGAACAATTTATTAGGGATTATTTCACTTTGTGGTATAATTTCTGTTCAGCTTATGGGTTATCGGGGGCTATAACTCATTGAAAATACTCAAGGTTGGATTTCACTTTATGAGACATCCTATACTTCTTAGGGATTAACCGCTGATTAAAACATCCCTCTGTCAAGCGTTCCTTGACGAGGTCACAGAGATGCTCCCTTCAAAACTCCTGTTTCCAAATGCTAACCGCCTGCAACAGGTATCCTCACTTCGACCGGGCAAACATGCAAAGCCTGTCCCCCCACTTTGCTCCATGGGTTGTGCTTGGAGGTTTGACGGGAATCCATGCCTCTTGCTTAAGCATAACGGCTGATGTATTATAATACATTACGGAGGTGTATATGAATACAGCAAGATTGAACATTACATTGCCTGAAGATGCTGCAAAAATATTATCAGATGTCAGGAACAAGTCCGCTTACATAGCTGAGGCGATAAGGCAAAAGAAGATGATCGAAGAAAAAGAAAAACTGAAAAAGAAATTGGAGTCTGCATATAAGCTGGCGGCACAAGAGGATTATGAGACTTATAGAGATTGGGAAGATACGATACAGGATGGCTTAGAAGATGACACGCGGTGATATATATCTGGTGGATTTTGCCCCTTCTGTCGGCGCTGAGATCAGAAAGAAAAGACCTGCCCTGATTATTTCCTGCAATGAAGCAAACAAACATCTGAGAACCGTTATGGTAATCCCATTTTCATCTAAGATAGATAAGGTTTATCCTTTTGAGGTCCTTGTCAAAAAGGAGGCCGGCGGTCTTGATGTCGACTCAAAGTTAAAGGTAACTCAAATGCGGTCGGTCGATAAGATAAGACTGAAAAAATATGTCGGCACACTTAATGACGATATTATCGTGGAGCTTGAAAAGGCCATTAAACTGCATCTTGCTATGGAATGAGCAGATGAAACGCGCCATTGAGGAATCTTTTCCTATTGTCGAGATAAGCAGGCTTGCAGTTCCCGATCGCAACGCCCTTATGTGCCCTTTGAGTGTCCCAACGATCCGCTGGGAAAGCTGAGATATTTCAAACCGAGAAAGAAAATGGGATGTGTCCCGGATTTATCCTTAAATTCGACAGTCATGCAAGATTCAAGACGCGACCCCATTGCTGCCCCGATTTATTACACGCCGTTCCATGTCAAAGGCCCAATGTCTTTTTTGTGGCTTCTGCAAGAAACAAGACCTGACCCCGTGACCTGTTCCTTACATCTGCTATATCATATCTCTTTGTTACGCTGGTTGGTATTACCAATCCACTTTAAACAGTTTTGCAGGAGGATAATAGTAGCCAGTAGAGACGTAGTTGCTCACTTCATCATCCCAGCCTACGCCAGGAATACTGTAAATTATCTTAACTGTATCCTTATTAATTTCATGCAATTGATAAACCTTTATGAAGCCATGTTGCTCTGAATAATAAATCTTATTCTTTTCGATTTTCTTTGGTTGCAATACTTCCTTGCTTACCTTGATTGCCTTAAACATAGTCCAGAATGTTTCAAGCTGTGAAACCACTTTCATCATGTCCATATTGCCAATAACCGCAATGTTGTTGAATGACAAGATATGATTGATAAGTTCCTGTTTGTTAAGCCTAACAGCATTTTTTCTGGTTATGTCCATGATATTGAGGAATTCCACCCGACAGGTCTCAGGAACAAAATCGTAGAACAGGTCTTTGGGAAGCTTAATTGTAGCAATTAGGCATATAATGGTAATCGCATTGAAAGCAGAATATTTTATTTCCCGTTGCAGAGAACTGTCATACTTTAACACCTTTGCATCGAAATAGACCTGCCTGAGAAGCTTGGAATACATCAGCCCATTTATATCTAACCCATAATTCAGCAAATCCTTCCAATCCTCCTCATCTAACAAAGGCATAAGTGAATTAAGGGAGTCGCTCTTCTCAAGTTTATACTGCTTCAGTGTTGAATACAGAAGCAAATAGGTTGATATAGCATGTAGGGCAAGTAAATGATGAGGTAGTGCATCGCCAACCTTGTATTTTGCTTCCAGAACATCCCGCCATCTTTCAAAATACCGAAATGCTTTCTTTCTTTGTGATATAAACCAATCCGCAGCATAATCCTGTTCATCCCTTGCTTCGATATCATGCTCACTTGCTGTCCCGTTAGACTGTTCTATGTCATCCGATTCCTCAATCTCTGCCACTAATGCTTCCTTCTGCTGACTTGTGTTAGTCAACAATCGGTTCAGGACATCAATAATTTCAGAAAGCGAAGTGCGTCCCATCAGATAATCAAGAGCTTTGTCTGCTGCCAAAGTTTCTTCAACCTTAATAAAGTCCTCATAGGACATTACTGCTCCGCCATTCTGCTCAGAACTTTCCGCCTTCTTTCTTGAACTGACGATTTTATCTATTTGTCCTTCCCCGTGTTTCACGATAAATGCCTCTGGGTCAATAAGGGTGAACAATTCCCAGAGCTGGTCTGTTTCAACTTCTATTGCAGACAATGCTATCTGTATATCCTTATATCTTTGGCTGGGATTCGATTTGGCAAGCTGCTTAATAGTATTAATGACCGCTTTATTACTTATGCGGGATGCATTCTTGTCAACCAGATATCCCAATACTCCATTGCCTGATAAGCCGACTTCACTCTTGAAGACAAATAGTTCTTTCCCTTCATCCTTCCGCAATGAATAATTAGTAAGATTCTGTACTATATCCCCGTTAGCATTTTGAATTGCCAGTGCATAAGCAGTATCAGCTTTACTGTTATCAATAAAAACCTCATATGTCTCCCTGATGGCATCTATACTGGTTACATGATATTGGAGGCGATGAGAATCCCCATTTTTATTATCTTTCTTGGAAGCAACAAGCATCGCCAACTCTTCTCTGTCCACCTTTTGAGCTTTCTCAAAGCTCAATCCAAGGTCATCGAAGTATGATATTTTCTCAGTATTCCTTATTATTAGCGCCAGCTCTTCATTCGTTCCCGCCAACTGTGAATTTCCCATTGCACTGAAGGAAAGGTTAGGACTGCCAAATAGAAAGTAAGTTGCCTTCTTACCGGAGAATTCATAAAGTTTAGCGTGGATGTACCTATTTGTGCTTTTCCCTTGCTTCTTGAACAGACCATCAACATCGAAAAAATGAATGTTATTGGAAAGACTTTTGATGTTACCAACCGGAATAACCGCATATTCCGGCTGTATGAAGATATTTATCTTTTTTGGGGAAAGGTCTTCTTCGAATGCCTTCAATATAGAAAGCTTCTCATCGTAGAAGGGAGAATGAATACTTACAGAGTCAATTTTATCGTCCTTCAATACTTCCTTCAATTTAGCATAAATACCTGTGGTTTCATTGCTGACTATCATTAGTTCCTGATTCCCGTCAAATGGGAAAAAACTGTCTCCTACAGGCTTGAGCGACTTTATCCATGAGGAATGGTCTTCCACCATTCGCAGTTTCTTTTCGATAATCCCGCCAATCCTGATTGTTACCTTTCTGAGATAATTCCATACGTCACGTACTACATGAGACTCTCCCATGTCTTCGATGTCTGTTCGAAATGAAAACCATAACTCATGGTTTCTGCTATATCCCCCAAAAGTAGGATTTCCTGAACCAATTAAGGTGCGACTGTTTTTTTCACCGAAAAACTGAAGAACCTTTGGATGAAAAGCTGATTTTGTTTTTATACTACACAAAGAGTATCCATCTGATTTTCTAAAATTACCTGTGATAACTCTTTCAAGGGACTGCTCAAGCATTAAGTAATCTACAAAGACAAGTATGTTGACAATACCTGCCTTTCTTAGCGATGGGTATATTACCTCATCAAAAAAAATGGGGTCATAAGAAAACCCCAAAATTACGCAAGAATGGTATTTGTTATTCTCAATCGTATCTAATATAT
>DOHC01000276.1:3780-3964 GCA_003535475.1 Nitrospiraceae bacterium | reverse complement strand
TGTCCGCTAATTCGGGGGAAGTGCACTATGAAAGAATGATATGAAGTGTCATCAATGTGATAGAAATGCGATGTTTGCAGTAGAGGTTGAAAAAGGCAAAGAAATTCTTCTTTGTTTAGAGTGTAATATTAAATTGCAAAACATGCATTTCCAACAAGCATACGCCTTGCAGAGAGAATCAAAT
>DOHC01000276.1:0-3732 GCA_003535475.1 Nitrospiraceae bacterium | reverse complement strand
GATGCTACCGTTACTGTATTGAAGATGGGTGGAAACTCAGAACTTGCGTTAGCCTTAAAAGCTTTAACAGAAGCAGTAATAAAGTCTAGTGAGATTTCAAATGCGGTTAAGAACCAGATTTTAGAGTTATTAAGTGCTATTTCAGAGGAAGCCGTTGTACCAAAAGAGAAGAGAAAATTATCTGTCATAAAAACTTTGATTTCAGAAATAAGCAGTATTTTAAGCGGGATTAGCTCTTTAACAAGTTCTTGGGATGCAGTAAAAACAATTTTCGGGAAAATATTTTCTTAATGAAGTGGACGACAAAATCACCAGATGGACATTAATGAGTGCCTCATTTCTCTTGTCTCACAGTGGCACTCGTCAGTCATCAGGGCGTTGATGCAATTACCATAAAAAATCAAAAATAAAACTGATAGATTGGGGGGGCTACTATGACAAGTGAAGTAATGCGATTCTTAATAACGGCATTGGCAAGTTCACTATGCTTTATAGGTTGCGGCGGGATTAGAGGTTATGGTTCGCTTACAATGATGCCCCATATTGTGCACCGTAATCCTTGGCTCATCAATGCAGCGGGTGGTCTCTACGTCATAAACTTTATTGCCCTCCCACTTAATGGATGGCTGATTTGGGGATGGATAGGCGCAGTGTTATTACCGTTCTTTTGGTTTGTTGTTTCAAACCCGATTATCGGAGCCATCGTCTATCGTTTGGGCCGCTTCTCAGATTTAATATCGATACCGCTCATTCAGATTGCATTAGGTCTTCTCGCACTATTGGGGATTACAGTTGGGAATATTATACTGAGATGAGGATCGTTGTTCATTGANNAACCTAAAAAATACAGTTTACAAACAAAAAAATTGAGAATATGGAAATAGCCGCTGAATGGCTTAGAAGAATAGGAGAAAACATATGAAAAAGGCAGCCTTATCAGAAGTTAAAGATGACCTTTCTAAATTTCTGCGGTTGGCAGAAAAAGAAGAGGTTGTAATAACACGTCATCGAAGACCCACCGGAGTTTTAATCGGGTTTGAAGACGAAGAAGATTGGTATTGATTATCGCTTGGAAAATGACCCGCGATTCTTAAAAAGAATTGAACGGGCTCGGCAGAGTCTTAAATCCGGCGGCGGCATAAAAATAGAAAATATTTAGGGGCAAGAAAAATCACTCTTTGAAGAATTCATCTGATTCAAGCGTTGGATAGTGTTTCCTGTTCCTTGTCCACAGTTCACGCCCGCTTTCCGCTACACTTCTCGCAATAGCCTTTCATCTCAAGGGTATGACTGACACATCTGAAATTCTCTTTTTTACAGAGCTGTTCCTGCAGCCGCTCAAGCTTCTCTGAAAAAAGCTGTATTACCTTTCCGCATCTCAGACATATAAGATGTTCGTGGTGTTCGTGGCCAAAGATATGCTCGTAATGAGCATGTTTATCAACCCTTTCTACCTGCTCTACAAGCCCGCATTCAAGAAGAAGCTGAAGCGTTCTGTAAATGGAAGCCCTTGATGCCTTCATCCCCTTCTCTCTGATTTTAAAGAAAAGGTCTTCGGGATCAAAATGGCCGCGATTGGAAAATACCTCTCTCAGAATAGCCCCGCGCTCTTTTGTGAGTTTACACCCTTTTTTCTCAAGAAATTCTCTGAAAATCTTCTCTTCCATCTGTTTCATTGCTTAGAACGTTACGTTAAATACCCTTAATCCCCAGTTGAGCAAGCCTCCGCTAAGGAAAGCAAAGGGGAAAACAACCGCAATAATCCCGAGCGCAGTCCTCATCCCGCGTTCCTTAACAATCATAAAAAAATTTGCAAGGCATGGGATAAAGAGAGTGATGGTAACAAGGCTTACAACAGACTGGACAGGAGTCAGCATTCCCTTTTCCGCCATTGCAAAAAGGCCTGCAGCGCCATAATCTCTTCTAAGAAAACCAAGGATAAACGATTCCGTTGTCTTTTCAGGCAGTCCCAAAAGATTTACAACTACAGGAGAAGCTATTGTCTCAAGCACACGCAGGAGATTAAGCTTGTGAAGAACAAACAGTATTAACGTCCCGAGTATAAAAAGCGGAACTGCTTCCTTCAGATACCATTCAATTCTTCCTGCTGTCTTTACGAGGATATTTGTAACATTAGGCCTTCTTATCGGAGGTATTTCAAGAAAAAACTCTGTCTTTTCTCCTTTTATAACCTTTGATGCAAGGTATCCTGAAAAGAGAAGGGTCAATAAAATAGTCCCTGCCCAGACAAGTGTTGCCTTAAAAGATAACGCTCCGAGCATTCCAAGTATCACTCCAAGCTGCGCGGAACAGGGAACGGCAAGCGCAAGGAGAAATGTTAAAATCAGCCGCTCTCTTTTTGTCTCAAGTATTCTTGATGTCATAACTGCCATCGTACCGCAGCCAAGCCCCAAGACCATCGGCAGCACAGCCTTCCCGTTAAGTCCCATTAGATTGAATATCCGGTTGCTCATTACTGCAATTCTCGGCAGATAACCGCTGTCCTCAAGGATTGCAAAGGCAATAAAAAAAGTCGCCGTAATAGGCAGGATTATGGCTATGGCATAGGTAAGGGCAACAGTAATCAGCCCGTATTCTCCTACAAGCAATTCCTGTATAAAACCTGATGGAGCTATTGTCTGGACAACCTTTGTTGCCATTGGGTTAAGGTATTTGCCGAATATTGTATGCTCAAAAAAATCAACGAAAGTCCCCGCGCCCAAAACACCTACAAACTGATATAGGCCGTAAAGCACAATCAGCAAGAGAGGGATACCCCATAATGGGTGCATACTTATTCTGCCGATGAAAGATAACAGCTTTCCGCCTTCTGCCGGGATTTTCTTGAGGACTTTGTCCGCTATCTCCTCTGCCACATCAAGGCGCTGCTTGTTTATCAAAAGACTCAAAGGCTCTTTTACCTTTGACTGGCACTCATCTCTAANNAATCTCTTTTATAACTTTTGCTTTAGGATTTACAATCAGCCATTTTTTAAGGCTTTCGTCGCCTGAGAGTATCATTATGGATAACGCTCTTTTTGAGATGCTGATCTGAGGCAGCAGTGACGATATCTTTTCAATGTATTCTTCTATTACATCTTCGTATCTGACCTTAGTGTGAGGTTTTACGGCGTGCGGGATAGCGGATTTAATCTCCTTTATGCCTTTTCTCTGGGGCGCTATCGCGCTTATTACCTCAGCGCCTATCAGCGTTTTAAGGTGATTAACATCTACAACTATCCCCCTGTCCCTTGCCTCATCCTCCATATTAAGGACGAGAATCGCCGGCAATTCCATCTCCGCTATCTGCAGGGTTATAAGCAGGGACCTTTTTAAATTCTTTGTATCAGCAACCTGCACTACAGCTAATGGCTCCTCCTGCAAAAAAATATCCCTGGTAACTTTTTCATCCTCGCTCATCGGAACCAGGCTGTTGACTCCCGGAGTATCGACAACAAGATATCCTTTATTGTCAATTGCCATGTCTCCGTAAGAAACTTCCACTGTTGTGCCCGGATAATTTGATACAGTCACATATTTATTTGTCAGGAGTCCGAATATCACGCTCTTGCCGACATTCGGGTTTCCTACAAGGACAATCTTATTGCTCGCGCGCATAATTCCTCAGCTTTTTTTATGTTGAGATTGATTCTCAATTACAATTGTACTTTAGTTGCGCTGGTTTTGTCAAAAGCCCTTGATAAGCCGGGTTGTTTTGAGTGACTTTCGGGA
>DOHC01000033.1 GCA_003535475.1 Nitrospiraceae bacterium | reverse complement strand
ACAATCAGGATTATTACAGGGACCTGATGAGGTCTACAAGAATAATTGAGGCAACATCCCTGATGATGGATATAGTTGCCGGAGTCGGAATCGCATTCGTAATATGGTATGGCGGCAGGCTTGTAGTTGCCGAAACAATAACTCCCGGAGCATTCTTTTCGTTCCTGACCGCAATATTCATGATATATACGCCGGCAAGAAGGCTGGTCGGAGTGCACAACTCTTTGCAGCAGGTCAAAGCGCCGCTTGAGAGGATTGACAGCGTCCTTGAGGAATCTAAGGAGCAGTCAGGCGAAACGAGGCTTGAAGGGATAACCAAGGAGATAGCATTCAGCAATGTATCATTCAGATACGATAATACAAAAGATGACGCTCTGGAAGACATAAGCCTGAAGGTTAGAAAAGGAGAGGTTATAGCTCTGGTCGGAAGGAGCGGGGCAGGCAAGACGACATTTGTTGACCTTCTGTCAAGGTTCTATAACCCTGTGCAAGGCGCAATTTATATAGACGGAATAAATATTTCAGATGTAACGCTGCAGTCGTTAAGACATCTTATCGGCATTGTGAGTCAGGACATAATACTCTTTAATGATACAGTCAGGGCAAATATCGCATACGGCAGGAAAGGGGCGTCGGAACAGGAGATAGTGGATGCGGCAAAGGCTGCATTTGCGCATGAGTTTATACTTGAACTGCCTCAAGGTTATGACACAGTCATAGGAGAAAGGGGGATAAGGCTTTCAGGGGGGCAGAAGCAGAGGCTGTCAATAGCAAGGGCGATACTCAAAAATCCTCCGATACTTGTTTTTGATGAGGCAACCTCGTCTCTTGATACCGCATCTGAGATGATGGTTCAGAAAGCTCTTGAAACACTCATGGAAGGCAGGACGACATTTGTGATTGCCCACAGGCTCTCTACCGTAAGAAGCGCGGACAGGATAATAGTATTTGACAAGGGACGGATTGTTGAATCAGGGACGCACGAGGAACTTTTAACTGCAGGCGGTCTTTATAAAAAACTCTATGACCTTCAGTTCGATGATTCTAAAGCTGATTTATAGTTTTCTGTATTTTATTGTCTTAATATTTCTGCTGCCCTTCCAGTACAGGAAAAGGCCCAAAGAGCTCAGGCAGAGATGGCTTAAAGAAAAATTCGGATTTTTTAACTCGTCACTTGTTACTATAAAATCCCCCCATCCCCCCTTTAGTAAAGGGGGGCGAGGGGGGATTATCTGGATTCATGCAGTCTCTGTGGGTGAGGTCATAGCGTCACTCCCTTTATTGCAAAGACTCAAGGACAGATACCCTTCAGTCAGTTTAGTTCTCTCAACCATCACTGACACAGGACAGAGAGTAGCAATGGGAAAAGTCCCGGAAGGGACAAAGGTGATATATCTTCCCTTTGACCTCAACTTTATACTCAAAAGGGCTTTGAAAAATATAAGGCCCGAACTCTTCATCACAATCGAGACAGAACTCTGGCCAAACCTGCTGATGGCGTTAAAGAGGCACAAAATCCCTGCGGTTGTAATGAACGGAAGGATATCAGATGATTCGTTTAAGGGATATAAGAGGATAAAATTTTTCATGCAAAGCATTATTGATTGTATTGACCTCTTCTGTATGCAGGATGCTGTATATGCTGGAAGGGTTAAAGAACTTGGAGCTCCGGAGGATAAGGTAAGAGTCCTCGGCAGTTTTAAATTTGACACTGTGCCTTCTTTGGATATTCCGGAGTGGACTAAACTGCTTTCCCATCCTGTTATCATTGCGGGCAGCACGCATAGGGGCGAAGAAGATATAATCCTTTCTTCTTACGCTGAACTGAAAAAATATTTCCCTGATTTAACTCTGATTATTGCGCCGAGACATCCGGAAAGGTTTAGAGAAGTTGAGGAGTTGGTCAAGGCTGAAGGTCTTTCCTATGTGAAAAGATCACGGCTTATTCACCCATTCACCGATTCACCCATTCACCAAATTATTATTCTTGACGCAGTAGGAGAACTTGCATCAGTTTACAGTGTTTCAGATGTTGCTGTGATAGGCGGAAGTTTCATAGAGCACGGCGGGCAGAACCTGCTTGAGCCTGCCTTCTGGGCAAAGCCGATAATATTCGGGCCGCACATGGAGAATTTCCCTTTTGCGAAAGAGTTCTACGAAAAGGACGCTGCAATAGAAACTGGCAGTTTATCTCTCTGCGAAAAACTAAAAGAACTGCTTCAGTCTCCCGAGAAAAGGAAATCTATGGGCAACAAGGCAAAAGATTTGTACAATGAAAAGGCAGGCGCAGTTGAAAGGGCGATGAAGGAGATTGAGAGATTTTTAAGAAATGAGGCGGGATAACTTATATGGGCATTTTTGAATTCCTATACTACCTCGGTTACTCAGCAAAAAAATATTATTCCCTGAAACATCAAAAACGGCTTCCGCACAAGGTAATAAGCATAGGCAATATTACTGCCGGAGGCACAGGAAAGACGCCTGCCGTAATCGCAATTGCAGAAGAGGCAAAGAGAAGAGGTTTCTGTCCGGTAATACTTACAAGGGGATATAAAGGAAAGGCGAAGGGGCCGTGCTTTGTAAAAGGCAGTAATCCGTTATCCGTAATGCGTAAGGGGTTAAAAAACGAGGCAAACGCATCACGCATTACGCTTCACGCTTCACGGTTGTTTGGTGATGAGCCTGTCTTGATGTTCGAGACATTAAAGGATGTCCCTGTTGTGAAATGTGCTGACAGATACGAAGGCGGAATGTTTGCCCTCAATTCTCCCGATTCACCGATTCACCGATTCACCGATTCACCGATTGTTTTCATCCTTGACGACGGCTTCCAGCACTGGAAGCTTTTCAGGGATAGGAACATTCTATTAATAGACGCTGAAAATCCCTTTGACAATAGACGGCTTCTGCCTGTCGGATTGCTAAGAGAGCCTCTTAAGGAAATAGAAAGGGCAGATATTATAGTCCTGACAAAAACAGGCGATATTCGTCAGGCAATGATTGAGGACATAGTTGGAGAAATAAAGAACTATAACTCAAAGGCTCAGGTATTCCTTTCTATGCATAAGCCGGCAGAGTTTGTGAAATTGTCAGGGGGAACAATGCCGATTGAGTGGGCAAAGGATAAAAACTTTTTTGCGTTCTGCGGCATAGGCAGCCCTGAGTCGTTCAAAAAGACTGTTTTATCAGCAGGATGCCATCTCAAGGGCATTAAAAAATACAGCGACCATTACACCTATAAAGAAGAGGACATTGAAGACATCATTAAAGAAGCAAAAGCAGGCAATGCAGACTGGATTGTTACAACAGAAAAAGACATGGTCAGGCTCAGAGGCATGCGTTTGCCGGAGAATCTTGTTGCTCTTACAATCAGGCTTGCAATTGATGAGAAGGTTTATGCTGAAGTATTTAAATGCTGAGGGTGTGAATGCTTTTTCCCTTGACAACAATCAAGAATTTAAATTATCTTATTGAAATTTTAGATTAAAAATAAATCTATGCCCGGAACTTATTTGCCATCAGATTATCTGCCTGTTCTTATATTCTTAATGGTCGCAACGGCTTTCGGAATAGGCGCCTTGTTAATCGGAGAATTGCTCAGGCTGAAAAGGCCATATCCCGAGAAACTTATGCCTTATGAATCAGGAAACCTGCCTGTGGGCGAGCCTCGACACAGGTTCTCTGTGAAATTCTATATTATTGCCATGCTCTTTGTTATCTTTGACGTTGAGGCTGTTTTCCTTTATCCATGGGCTGTTGTATTTGACAGGATTGGACTATACGCATTCATTGAGATGATTATTTTCATAGTGATACTCTTTGTCGGCTATGTTTATGCATGGAAAAAGGAGGCATTTAAATGGGACTGATTGCAACCACAATTTCTCCATCGCTTGTTGAGGTTGAAAAAGGCACAAAGATATTGTCGCCTAATATTATTATCACCTCAATGGACAAGCTTATCAACTGGGGAAGAAGCTCCTCCTTATGGCCCGTGACCTTCGGGCTTGCCTGCTGCGCAATTGAAATGATGACTACGGGATCGTCACACTATGACCTGGACAGGATGGGGATTATCTTCAGAGGCTCTCCACGACAGGCGGACTTAATGATTGTAGCAGGCACTGTTACGAAAAAGATGTCGGAAATTGTGAGAAGGGTATATGACCAGATGCCGGAGCCGAGATATGTTGTGTCAATGGGAAGCTGCGCATGTTCAGGAGGCATATTCAACACGTACAGCACAGTGCAGGGATGCGACAGTTTCCTGCCTGTGGATGTTTATATCCCAGGCTGTCCTCCAAGGCCGGAGGCATTGCTTGAAGGGATAATAAAGCTTCAGGAAAAGATAAAAGGCGAGCATTTCAGATGGAGCAGGTGGAGGTAAAAACGTAACGAGTAATCCGTAATGGGTGATGAGAAAAGATCTTGAATTATACTCATTACTGATTACGCATTACGCATAACTAAGGATATGGAACCATTACAGATAGCAGAAAAGATAAGAGAAAAATTCCGGGATGAAGTCCTTGAGGCAAAGGAATTCCGGGAGCAGGCCGCTGTCACACTAAAGAAAGACAGGATCCTTGAAATATGCATGTATCTCCATGACGATTCTGATCTTTGTTTTGATTATCTTGTTGATTTATGCGGTGCGGACTATGCAGGAAAGAAAGAAAAAAGGTTTGATGTTGTTTATCATCTTTATTCGATAAAGTGCTGTCATGCAATAAGGTTGAAAGCAGAAGTGCCTGAGACTAATCCTGAGATTGATTCTGTTACAGCTGTATGGGCCGGAGCAAACTGGCATGAAAGGGAGTGCTATGACATGTTCGGGATAACTTTTAATGGACATCCTGATTTAAGAAGGATACTTATGCCTGAGGATTGGGAAGGGCATCCCCTGCGAAAGGATTATCCTGTGAAGGGGCCGGAGAAGGAATGGTCAGGGTTTGTTGAAGTGCTTGACAGGACAAAGAGATTTAAAGATTTCGAATGGCATGAATAGCTCATAGAACAGCAGTTTTTTAACTGTTGCGCTATTGCCTGCTGTACTAAAAATATGGAACAGATAGAAATAGAAAAGGCATTTGAGACAAGAGAATTAACCATCAGCATGGGGCCCCAGCATCCGGCAACCCACGGTGTTCTGAGGCTTGTGCTTACCCTTGACGGCGAGACTGTTATTAAATGCACTCCTCATGTTGGTTATCTCCACAGAGGGATAGAAAAACTCGGAGAAAACAGAACATATTTTTCCGCGCTTCCTCTGACTGACAGACTCGATTACATATCATCCATGAACAACAATGTCGGCTATGTAAATGCTGTTGAAAAACTTTTTGGCCTTGAAGCGCCTGAAAGGGCGAAGTTTATCAGAACCATGGTAGCTGAAATGGGAAGGATTTCAAGCCACATTATATGGCTTGGAACACATGTCCTTGATATCGGAGCAACAACTCCATTTTTGTATGCATTCAGGGAAAGAGAGCGTATTCTTGACCTTTTTGAAACATTGTGCGGGGCAAGGCTCACGGTAAGTTATCCGAGGATTGGCGGCGTGCGCAATGACATTTCACAGGAGTTTCTTGATGAACTCTATGAATTTGTTCTTGAGTTCCCTGACAGGATGGATGACTATGAAACACTTGTCACTGAAAACAGGGTCTGGAAGAAGAGGACGGTCGGCATAGGCATTATTTCTGCTGAAGAGGCTGTCAACTGGGGGCTTACAGGCGGTATGCTGAGAGGCTCCGGCGTGAACTATGACGTAAGAAAACATGCTCCTTATGATGCGTATGACAAGGTTGAGTTTGATATTCCTTTGGGGAAAAACGGAGATTGCTATGACAGGTATCTCGTCAGGATGGGCGAGATGAGGCAGGCAAACAGGATAATTAAGCAGTGCATTGAAAAACTGCCCGCAGGGCATGTGATGGCTGATTCTCCCAAATTTACCCTTCCTCCCAAAGATATGGTCTTAAAGGACATGGAACATCTCATACATCAGTTTGTCCTCATAACAAAAGGTCCGGTTGCTCCTGAAGGAGAGATATATTCTGCTACAGAGGTTCCTAAAGGGGAACTCGGCTTTTATTTTGTAAGCGACTGCACCGGCAAGCCATACAGGATGAGAGTGAGAGCGCCCTCTTTTGTTCATGCATCAATTCTGCCGAAATTATGCGAGGGCGGATTTGTCGCAGACGTTATCGCAAACATAGGGACTATAGATATAGTTTTGGGAGAATGTGATAGATAGTTAAAAAGGAGGAAGTATGGAAAATAAAGAGATACGTGAAATATCTTTCTTCAAAGACCTGGACGACTCTGGAATGCAGGCGCTAATGGGTTCGATACAGACAAAAGAATATAAGGCAGGCGACATAATCTTTAGGGAAGGAAGTATCAGCAGTGATCTTTATATTGTATTAAGTGGCAAGGTGGGTGTAAATAAGATGACTGCAGAAGGAGACCAGTTCCCGTTTGCGACTCTGAAAAAGGGGCAGGGATTCGGGATAATGTCATTTCTTGACGGCAGGAAACACGATGCTACCACTGTTGCAGAAGAAGATACGCGGTTGTTGGTTCTTGAAAGATCTGAGTTTGACAGGCTGGTGCAGGCCCATCCTGCAATTGCTTTAAAGATATTCTGGAACATTGCTATAGACCTTGCCGCACTGGTAAGGGAGATGAATTCTCAGCATATGGACCTTATGCACATGATGTTCAGGCAGAGCAAATAACAAGGAGGCAAGCAGCCTGAGTGAATTTATGTTGAGCGAAGCGGCGAAAAAAGAACTGAATGAGATAAGGCAGAAGTATCCTGAAGCGAGCGCTGCCCTATTGCCTGCTCTTTATATTGCACAGAGAGAATTCGGGCATCTCGGAGCTGATGCATATGAAGCTGTTTCAGATGCTCTCGGTGTTCCAAAGGCGATTGCAAGAGGTGTAGGGACATTTTATGCAATGTATAAGCACAAGCCTATGGGGCGGCATATTGTCCAGTTATGCACAAATGTTTCATGCATGATACTTGGCGCAGAGAAGCTGTCAGACTTCCTTAAGAATGAATACGGGCTTGAACCCGGAGGGACAACTCCTGACAAAAGGTTTTCGCTTGTCATTATGGAGTGCATAGGCGCATGCGGCACAGCTCCGGCAATGCTTGTGAATGACGATTTTTATGAGAACCTTACGGAAAAGCATATAGAGGAAATACTGGAGAAGTATAAATGAGGTGGAGCAATAGAGCAGAAGAGCAACAGTGCAATAGAAAAAGGAATGTAGAAAACTATTGCTCTGCTGAGCGGATTTAATTTATGGAAAAGGTTTTATTAAAAAACATAGAGAACCCGAACTCGGCCGATATTAACGAGTATAAGAATGCCGGCGGATACAGGAGTCTTCCGAAGGCGTTTGACTACAAGCCTCGTGATATAACTGATATGGTGAAAAAAGCAGGTCTGAGGGGAAGGGGCGGGGCAGGTTTCCCTGTTGCGATGAAGTGGTCATTTGCATGCGCTGACACAAAATTTCCGAAATATCTCCTATGCAATGCAGATGAAGGAGAACCGGGCACCTTTAAGGACAGGACTATACTTGAGAAGAACCCCCATCTTCTGATAGAGGGGATGGTCATAGCAGGTTATGCAATCGGAGCACAGTATGGATACATATACCTGAGAGGCGAGTATCCGGGCGCATATCATATCCTGAACAGGGCAATTGCGCAGGCATATGAAAACAATCTTCTCGGCGACGATATTTTAGGAAAGGGCATAAAGTTTTATCTCGCTGTTCATCGCGGGGCAGGCGCTTATATATGCGGTGAAGAAACCTCTTTAATAGAATCACTGGAGGGGGATAAGGGACAACCAAGAATGAGGCCGCCGTTCCCTGTAAATGTGGGAGTTTTTGCCAAACCGACAGTGGTCAATAACGTAGAGACGCTGTCAAATATTCCCCTTATCATAGAAATTGGCGGCGAAGAATATTCAAAGATCGGAAGTTCCGATTGCCCGGGGCCGAAACTGTATTGTGTAAGCGGGCATGTTGAAAAACCCGGTGTTTATGAACTGAACATGGGAACAATCCTGCGCGACATAATCTATAAGCACTGCGGAGGAATAAAAGGTGGGAAGAATCTAAAGGCTGTGATTCCTGGCGGGATTACGACCCCAGTGCTTCCTGCGGACAAGATAGACTGCCCTATGGATTTTGTAAATATGCCAAAGCACGGGAGCATGCT
>DOHC01000069.1 GCA_003535475.1 Nitrospiraceae bacterium | reverse complement strand
ACAAGAAAGGCCCGCCTGTAAAATGCGTCTTTGCAATCCCGTGTCACCGGCACCTGGTTGGTCGCGAAAATAAGTTTCGCATGATTGACAAATCGAACCGGATTGAGATATTTTCGGTCCCCCTGTATCTGATCCCCGCCCGTCAATTGTTTCAGTAGGCCGGTATTATTCAGATCGGAATAATCAACTTCGCCGCTCAAATTTGCCAGTTTTCTATGAAGGGTTCCGGCAGCGAAGTGTGAATTTTGAAACTCCTTTAAAGATACGCAACTGATATTCTTAAGGCCGAGTGAACGATTGAAGATAGTCAGATAAACCCCTTTGCCATTGCTTCCAGGGCCTACGAGAAGCCAAAATTTCTGATAGGGGTATCCACGCCATAGAGCATACGCGAGCAGCTCATACAGAGTCTCAGACGACGGCATCATCGACTCGATTAAACCTTTGAGGAAAGTGCTATGCGCTTTCGGATTGTAGCGCCAGGGTAAAGTCCAGGTGAAATAGTCTTCGGGGCTCGTATCCCTAAATGAATCGCTTTTTAAATCATAGCTTCCGTTTTGAAATGGTATAAGATTAATTGATGCTTCAGGTAGCCCGTCTTCTTTATATGAAGACCCGGCAACGTCTGCAATGATCTCAGCAATGACATTTCGTTGTTTCTGGGTGTCGTCCAGACTCGCTGTTGCATCCCGGAAATAGCTTTCAACAAAAGCCTCACCGTCTGGCGTCCAGATTTTTTTATTTTTGTTGTAGCGCCACAGCGGCGCGCGCTTACCTTCCCATAGAAAATGATTTTTATTTTTAATTTCATCGGTAAAGGGTCGTGGCCGAAATTTCGATAAAACAATCGTCCGGGGCGCTTGAATCGCGTTCCATTCAGGCGCGGCCTCGATAAGCTGTAAGAGTTCCTCTTTTGTATGCCCTTGAGCTATCCAATCGGTCACATCGCCTTTTTCAGGAAGGCCTGGGAGCTCTACAATCTTAATTGACTCAACCACCCCTTTAAGGTTATCTGTAACCTGCTTGGCATGTTTCCGGCCCGAATCATCATTGTCCGGAATTATGGCAACACGTTTGTCTTGGAAGTATTGATTATATTCATGCTTCCACTTGCCGGCTCCCATAGGATTACAGGAAGCGGTCCGTCCGATTGTCCTGAGGGTCTCGACATCTTTCTCACCTTCAACCACGAGAATGTTTTTTGCTTTTATGACTGCCGGGAGATTGTAGGGTACTGGGGTTATACCATCAAGGTCCCATATCCAGCCTCCTTTGCCGTCCGGCCTTCTCTGTCTGAAGGTTTTTGGTTCATATCTGACAACCTGAAAAAGAAGTTCCCCGGCCTCGTTCACGTAATCGTAAGTCTTGACGATCTTCCTTGGGGCATTCGTCACGATTCCTGCTACTTCTGCAAGAGCATTACAGGCTGTCCGGGAATCGACATCGTGCCTCTTCATATAGAAGTCGAACACACTTCCGGCCCCGCATCCGGCAAAACATTTCCATTCGCCAGTCAGAAGATTTATCGACAATGACGGGTTATGGTCATTATGTAGCGGGCACAACGCCATTGCCTTTTCGTTGCCATTGGATTTAATAGACGGCAGTTCCGAAAAGTAATAAGCTCTGAAGTCGAGTTGGCTTAAAATCTTATCTTTGTCCACTGACTTACGCACCCATATTTCCCCGATGATCGCAGGTTTTTTTAAGGAGTCTTCTCAAGCTGGCAAGGCTGACTGAATAGCGCTTTGTAATATCATTCTTTGTGTGAATAAGTTTTTTTTGCTCACAATAATTGATAATGGTTCTACTGCAAACATTCAGCAATCTCGCTGCTTCGCTTGTTGAAACGTAGACATCATTTTTCATCTCGACTGTCTCCTTTTGCTGAAATTATTAAAATTCATAAATTAAGATTACCCCCAAAAATCAGTTAAGTCGAGTGGTAGTTTTTGCCGTTTTAGGTTGCTCTGAAAACTGCTAATAAATGTTGGGGTTTAGGCCAAATATTTAATATTTTGACCTGAAATTTTAGAGTTGATATTGCTGTTAAGATAAGATTCTTTGAATTACTTTTCTGCTGAGGTGGGGATAGAACCCTTGTGCTTTATTAAAAATAGCCGTAAGAGATTTTCTGCTATCACTTTGCCTTGCCATTTCTAATTCTTTTTTGAACATTTTAATATCGCTGATGTGCATGGCTTTGAGTTTCCCGCTATTTTTATCTTTCTTAATCCTTTCGAGGATGTCGTTATAGTGCGAAACGGCACGTGTGCAAGGTCTGCGCAAAAAAAGAATAAGGGGGCCATCATCTTCTCTCTTATCCCTTGAGTTGTTACAATAATCTCTTACGTGGCTTCGGCATTTCTTGCAGTTTACGTAAGTAAATCTCTCTGAACAGAGCAGAACCCGAGAGGTATCAATGTCAAATTTATATTCTTGTGACCTGTGTCGTATTTCCTCTATACAGTTTTCTTTTTCTATAGAGATGCAGTCAGTTGCGCTGCAAAGATCTGCCGGTGTTTTTTTATTTACGCATTTCAGTTTATCAAAACAATCCTGTTTTGCAAGATAAAAGGCAAGAACAGACCGATAGGGCTTGTTTGTCTTAGAGTCAGGAAAATATTGATCAGACAACCACTCCAAGTCTTTGATTAATGTTTTTAACAATCCGTCTTCGGGCTGACCAGGAGTAGTATATATTCTCTCTTTATACAATATTTCAATTATATCTTCATATAATTTAAATCTTTTGCGACTAAATAAAATCTGCTTCATTCGGGGTTTTATGTTCGCAAGGGTTTTATATGCTGCAATTCTACGGGATATTTGCGGAAGGTATTCCTTGCTATCAAAGGTGGTGAATTTGTGTATCTGACGTTTTTGATAGGCATCTTCTGGATAATTGAGATAAGGAAACAGGTCTTTTTTTAATCCCTCTGTTGCTTGCTCTTCAAAATCTGCCCATGTTTCAACTATTTCCTTAGCAAAGTTAAGGCATTCTTCTGTTGTGAATGTTTCTCCCCAAAGCAGAGCAGAAGGTACCTGAGGTGAGTAGTGAATCAGATTATCATACCAATCAATTAGACCTGATTCGATTGCTCGATGCGGATCAAGAATTGAATATAGTCCTTCTTGATTTGGTGGTAACTTTTTAGGGCTGTGCTTTGACTGCTTCAACCGTTTTCTCCTTCACGGTTCCTCTCCGGAAGTTATTAAGGCCCCAGGCAGCGGAGAATCTGCTTTTCCCTGGCCGAGGTAGGGGCCTAAACTGAATATCCTATGTTTTCAACTTCCTCAGTCTTTTGGCTATTAGTTTATAGACTTCTGCTTTATCTCTTTTCCCGATACCTACAACCTCAACAACTTCAACATGCTCGCCTATGAGTCTATACACAACGCGATATTTCTTTTTAGCAAAATACAGCTTATAGAACCCGGTCAAATCGATGCCAAATTTGTTGCCGAGAGGCTTACCGAGGAGGGGGTTTTCCGCAAGAGCATCTATTTTTTTTGCCGCCTGTTTCTTTAATGATCCCGCAAGATCATCAAAGTCTTTAGCTGCGGCCGGCAGGAACTCGATCTTATAGGCCATGTCTCTTCTTTATTTTTTCCCAAGGTATGTTTTTAGTGGATTTATAACCTTTCAGTCTCGTTTCAACTGTTTCGGATATCTCCAGATGTTCAAGAATATCTTCGGCTTGTTTAAGAAGTTCATATTCTTCTGTAGAGAGAATAACCGCAGCCATTTCGTTATTTCTCATGACAAATAAGGGCTCCCCCGTCTCATGGACTTTCCTGAGTCTCAAGGTAAGCTCCCGCTGAAGTTTTGTGACAGGTATCATCTTTTCTGTATTTACCAACATGACTTCACCTCCATAAAAGTTATTATACATATAATACTATGTATGTCAACAATATAAATAGCAACTCTGTTGATGAAATCACATATCTCCCCGAGAAACAGCAATTCATTTGCAACACTTTTTATTTAGTGGTATAAGAGAATACAAGAATAAATCTCGGGAGGATAATATGGAACAAGGCGCGCCTCAAGTTAATACTGCAAGACATCTGATGAACAAACTATTTCCAGGGCTCTTTTTTTTAATATGGTTCTACGGATGCATAACCCCCGCCACAAACTCTTATTCAATCCGCTGGGACGAGTATTACCGGCAAAATGTCAATAACCTTTCTGACAGCGAACGGTTGTTCAATGAGCAGACATCATTAATCAACAGCAAAACGTCAGATTTTGACGCATTGCAGGCGCATATATCCCGGGCGGATGCAGTCAGGGCGGATCAACAGAATCAATGCGCTTGGGCTCACGGAACTCGATCATATATTGATTGCCTGACCAATCTTGGGTTGATCGCTGGGAAAACCGCCGACCTGGAACTTATTACCGCGGACTACTTCGCGCAAAAAGGGAAGAAAGATCAGGCCAAGGCAATGTATCGTCGCGTCATTACAACATACGTTGGCGACGCATACAGGTCATATGTCAAGCGGGCAGAGTTCGGTTTAGAAGACTTGAAATAATGTCCGTCTATCTTCGCGGGTCGATAACACTTAATCTGTTCCTCAGGTCAACCCCTTCCGGATCTTCACCTATTAACCCGGCAAGCAAATACTT
>DOHC01000232.1 GCA_003535475.1 Nitrospiraceae bacterium | reverse complement strand
ACAGCACCTCCGGCGCCAGCGATATTATCTTCATAAATTCTTTCCATCTAAGTTCTCTCGCAACAGGCCCGAATATCCTTGTGCCTACAGGCTCTCCCTGCGGATTTATCAGCACTGCCGCGTTCTGGTCAAACCTTATGTAGGAACCGTCAGCTCTCCTCTGCTCCTTTTTCGTCCTTACCACAACAGCCTTTGCTATTGCGCCTTTCTTGACATTGGATTCAGGGATAGCCTCTTGAACACTGACAACTATTATGTCTCCAAGCCGCGCATATCTCCTGCGCATGCCGCCAAGCACTTTTATGCACCGGACTCTTTTGGCGCCCGAATTGTCCGCTACTTCCAGTATGCTCTTGTCCTGAATCATTCCCTATTGCTCCTTATGCCTTTTCAAGTATGCTTAAAACGGTCCACCTTTTATCTTTGCTGCGCGGCCGTGTCCCGGTTATTGAAACTGTATCCCCCACCTTGCACTTGTTTTCTTCATCATGGGCTTTAAACCTGGTTATCTTCTTAACCACCTTTTTATATTCAGGGTGCTGAACATGCCTTGTAACAGCAACCACAACGGTTTTGTCCATCTTATCGCTAACAACCTTGCCTTTATAAGTTTTTTCTGCCATTCCGACCTCTTTTTTAACTTTAAACTTTTGATTTCTCGCTTGTTATTGTCATTATCTTAGCTATATCTTTTCTAAGTGCATTTATACGCTTAGGATTTTCTACCTCACCTGTAGCAAGCCTGAACTTTAGGTTAAAAAGCTCTTTCCTGGTGTCCTGCTCTTTCTGTTTCAGCTCTTCTACTGTCAACGCCCTTAATTCTGAGGGTTTCATGCTACTGTACCCCCCCTCTTTACGAACCTCGTAGCAATAGGAAGCTTATAGGATGCAAGACTAAGCGCTTCCTTCGCTATCTCCTCTGTAACCCCGGCAACTTCATACAGAACTCTGCCCGGCTTAACAACAGCAACCCAGTATTCCAGATTACCTTTACCCTTACCCATTCTTGTTTCTGCAGGTTTTTTAGTTATAGGTTTATCAGGGAATACTCTTATCCATAGCTTACAGCCCCTCTTGGCGTGTCTTGTTATTGCTATCCTTGCTGCCTCAATCTGCCTGCTTGACACCCAGCCCGGCTCCATGGCCTTAAGCCCGAATTCTCCGAAAGAAATTTTGGAGCCTGTATATGCCTTGCCACGCATATTGCCCTTCTGCATCTTCCTGAACTTGACTTTCTTCGGCATCAGCATGGCTTACTCCACCCCCCTGTGCGCTTCTGGGAGCACCTCGCCATTATATATCCAAACCTTAACGCCTATTTTCCCGTATGTCGTCTTTGCCTCTGAGAATCCATAGTCTATGTCTGCCCTGAAGGTGTGAAGCGGAACCCTGCCTTCCCTGTACCACTCGCTTCTTGCGATTTCCGCACCGGCGAGCCGGCCGTTACATGCCACCTTAATACCAAGAGCCCCGAATCTCCGGGCCGAGATAACTGACTTCTTCATTGCCCTTCTGAATGCAATCCTCTTTTCAAGCTGCAGTGCTATATTCTCGGCAACAAGCTGTGCGTCAACCTCAGGCTTTCTTACTTCCTTTATATCTATTGCAACCTGCTTTCCTGTCATCGCCTCAAGATCCTTCCTGAGCTTCTCAACCTCAGCGCCTTTTTTCCCTATAATAATTCCAGGCCTGGCTGTATGAATAATTACCCTTGCCTTCTGTCCTGCCCTTTCAATTTCAACACGTGAAACGCCCGCGTGGAACAACTTGTCTTTGATTACCTTTCTTATAGAGATATCTTCATTTAACTGATCAGCATATCCCTGCTTAATGTACCACCGCGAATCCCACGTCCTTGTTATCCCAAGCCTGATTCCTATCGGATGCGTCTTCTGTCCCAAAATTTACCCCCTAAATAAGTTAAAAGTTATGAGTTGAGAGTTAATAGTTATAAAATTAAATTTCTCTGCTGTCAACTTTTCACTTTTAACTTTCAACTTTTAACCTCTTCCGTTAAAACAACTGTTATATGGCTCATCCTTTTCCTGATAATATTCGCCCTTCCCATTGACCTTTGCTCAACTCTCTTCAATGAAGGGCCCTGATTTACAAACGCCTTAACACTCATATCCTCAGGATTAACTGCCTTCTTCTGCTCTGCATTTGCCATGGCAGACTTTAATATCTTCTCCACTATATCCGCGCCTCTGTAAGGCATAAACCGCAGGGCAATAAGCGCGTCCCCTGCCTTTTTCCCCTTGATAAGGTCAACAACCCTGCGAACTTTTCTCGGGGTTATCCTCGCAAACTTTAATATAGCCTTCGCTTCCATATTAACCTTTTTTCTCCCTATGCCTTAGCAGGCGCTGCCTTTTCAGATTTTGAATGCCCCTTTGAATGCCCCTTGAAAGTACGCGTTGGTGAAAATTCACCAAGCTTATGCCCCACCATATTCTCAGTTACATAAACAGGTATGAATTTCCTGCCGTTATGAACGGCAAATGTATATCCTATGAAGTCAGGCACTATTGTAGAGCGCCTTGACCATGTTTTTATAATCTTTTTGTCTCTGCTTTCAATCATAGTCTTGACTTTTTTCATCAGCTTCTCTTCACAAAATGGTCCTTTTTTCAATGAACGCGGCAATTTATTTCCTCCTCTTCACAATAAACTTGTCTGTCCTCTTGTTGTGCCTTGTCTTGATACCTTCCGGCTTGCCCCATGGCGAGCACGCAGGACGGCCGCCTGAACTTCTTCCTTCTCCACCACCCAGCGGATGGTCTACAGGGTTCATTGCAACGCCCCTTACATGAGGCCTCTTCCCAAACCATCTTATCCTTCCTGCCTTGCCGTAAGAGATGTTCTCATGCTCAACATTGCTGACCTGCCCTATTGTCGCCATGCACTCTGAAGGAATAAGCCTTACCTCGCCTGAAGAAAGTCTTACCTGCGCGTATTTTTCATCCTTTGCCACAAGCTGGACAGATGCCCCCGCGCTCCGCGCGAGCCTTGCTCCCTGTCCTGCCCTGATCTCAACATTATGCATGAACGAACCCAGAGGTATATCGCTTAAAGGCAGCGCATTGCCTGCCTTAATCTCAGCTCCCTTGCCCGAAACCACCTCGTCTCCTACCTGAAGTAAAGCAGGGGCAATGATGTATCTCCTGTCTCCATCTCTGTATTTAAGCAGAGCAATCCTTGCCGACCTGTTTGGATCATACTCTATAGTTTCGACAATTGCCGGAACGCCTGACTTGTCCCTTTTGAAATCAATTAACCTGTATGCCCTTTTGTTTCCTCCGCCCCTCTGCCATACAGTTACACGGCCAGTGTTATTTCTGCCGCCTGTCTTTCTTAAAGACCTGACCAGCGGTTCGTACGGTCTGTCCGCAGTTAATTCGCTGAAATCAGAAACAGTCTGAAATCTTCTGCCGGGCGAAGTCGGATTATATTTTTTTATTCCCATTATGAACCCTCAATAAAATCAAGTTTTTCACCCTTTTTAAGGGTAACTATTGCCTTTTTCCTGTCAGGCATTCTGCCAATTGATTTGCCGTGCCGCTTCTGTTTTCCGTAAGTATTTATAGTGGCAACCTTCTCTACCTTAACCTTAAAAATCTCCTCTACAGCCTTCCTCACCTCAAGTTTGTTTGCATCCTTTGCAACCTCAACAAGTATCTTATTTTGCGACTCCTTAAGATTGCTGCCCTTTTCGGTAAAGAGCGGTTTTTTAATAATAGAATAAAGGCTTTTCATGCTGTCTCAGCCCCCTTGATGCCTGCAACCGCTCCTTTTGTAATAAGCAGCCTGTTATGAGCAATTACATTGTAAGCGTTCAGGTCTGATGCACAGGCTACATGAACGCCTGCAATATTTCTTGCTGAAAGCTTTATATTGTTATTATTTTCAGGTATCACTATAAGAAGGCTTTGCCCCTCAAATCCAAGGGTTTTTATCATAGCCGCCATATCTTTTGTTGAAGGCTTATTAATTGAGAGGTCATCTATCAATGTAATTTCTCCATCTGCAAGTTTTGCGGAAAGTGCATTTTTTAACGCCAGATTCTTAGCCTTTCGAGGAATGCTGTAAGAGTAATCTCTGGGCTGCGGCCCGAATGCTGTTCCGCCGCTCCTCCACAGAGGAGACCTGCTGCTCCCAACACGCGCCCTGCCTGTATGTTTCTGTTTCCATGGTTTTTTGCCTCCGCCGCTCACCAGCCCCTTGGTCTTTGTAGCGTGAGTCCCCTGCCTCTGATTGGCAAGGAAGTTTATAACGGAATCATGTATAACAGCGCTGCTTGCTTTGAGCCCGAAAATCTCTTCGGGCAGATTAATCTTGCCTGCTTTTTTATTATTTATGTCTTTTATCTCAATCTCAGGCATATCAGCTTTCCTTTCTTATCATCACATAAGTGCCGGAGGCTCCCGGAACTGCGCCTCTGATCATCAGAATGTTCTGGTCAGGTTTAACATCCACTACCGTAAGATTTTTTGCCGTTACACGTTCGGAGCCCATATGTCCTGGCATCTTCTGATTTTTCCATACCCGCGAAGGATAAGAACTTGCGCCTATGGATCCTGGCGCACGGTAAAACATAGAACCGTGAGAAGCAGGCCCGCCTGCAAATTTATGCCTCTTAATAACTCCCTGGAACCCTTTACCCTTAGAAACGCCTGTTACAGAAACATTGTCTCCCTTGTTAAACTTTTCAACAGTGACAAGGTCTCCGACCTTAAGGTCTCCCATAGCAAATTCCTTAAGCAGCCTGTACGGCTTGACCCCTGCTTTTTTGAATACTCCGCTTAACGCCTTATTGACCTTTTTCTCTTTTTTTATTTCATTGAATCCGACCTTAACCGCTTCGTATCCATCTTTTTCAAGGGTCTTAACCTGGACAACACAGCATGGCCCCGCCTCGATTACTGTGACAGGAACAATCTTCCCGCCTTCAGCAAATATCTGTGTCATGCCTAATTTTTTACCTAAAATACCTATCACAACTTTATCTCCACATCAACTCCTGCAGCCAGTTCCAGTTTCATTAATGCATCCACTGTCTGGGGAGTTGGATCATATATGTCTATAAGTCTTTTATGTGTTCTTATTTCAAACTGCTCTCTTGACTTTTTGTCTACATGTGGCGACCTTAAAACAGTAAACTTGCTTATCCGTGTAGGAAGAGGGATTGGCCCTGCTATCCTTGCACCTGTCCTCTGAGCAGTGTCAACTATCTCTTTGACAGACCTGTCAAGTACTCTGTGGTCATACGCTTTTAGTTTTATTCTTATTTTCTGGTTCATTATTGCTTTCCCGCTCTAACTTTTAACTCTAAACTTTAAACTTTTAATTTTCACTGTATTACCTCTGTCACAACTCCTGCTCCCACTGTTCGGCCGCCCTCTCTTATAGCAAATCTTAATTCCTTCTCCATTGCTATCGGCGCTATCATCTCTACTGTTATGGTTACGTTGTCCCCGGGCATCACCATCTCCATTCCTTCAGGCAGCTCCGCTACTCCTGTCACGTCCGTTGTCCTGAAGTAAAACTGAGGCCTGTATCCTTTGAAGAACGGCGTATGCCTTCCACCCTCTTCTTTTGTCAGTATGTATACCTCTGCCTTGAATTTGGTGTGCGGGGTTATGCTGCCGGGCTTTGCCAGTACCATTCCTCGCTCTACTTCCTCTTTGCCTGTTCCCCTTAACAGCACTCCTATGTTGTCTCCTGCTCTTCCTTCATCCAGCAGTTTTCTGAACATCTCTACCCCTGTGGCTACTGTCTTTCTGGTTTCTCTTAATCCCACTATTTCTAATTCTTCTCCTACTTTGACTATCCCTCTTTCTACTCTGCCTGTTACTACTGTCCCTCTTCCTGATATGCTGAATACGTCTTCTATAGGCATTAAGAATGGCTTGTCTATCGGCCGCTCAGGCGTCGGGATATAGCTGTCTACGGCTGCCATGAGTTCGTGTACGCATTTGTATTCGGCTGCGCCTGAGTCCGTGCTTCCTGATTCCATTGCCTTTAATGCGCTGCCTTTGATTATTGGTATCTTGTCTCCGGGAAACTGGTATTTTGACAGTAGTTCTCTTACTTCAAGTTCTACAAGGTCAAGAAGCTCCGGGTCATCTACCATATCTACTTTGTTCATGAATACTACTATGTATGGCACTCCTACCTGCCTTGCAAGCAGTATGTGCTCTCTTGTCTGGGGCATGGGTCCGTCTGCCGCGCTTACTACGAGTATTGCTCCGTCCATCTGGGCTGCTCCGGTTATCATGTTCTTTACATAGTCTGCATGACCGGGACAGTCTACGTGCGCGTAGTGACGGTTGTCTGTCTCGTATTCTACGTGCGCTGTCGCTATGGTTATTCCTCTTGCCTTTTCCTCAGGCGCGTTGTCTATTGAGTCGTATGCCCTGAACTGCGCCTGACCCTTGAATGCCAGCACTTTTGTTATTGCTGCCGTCAGTGTTGTCTTGCCGTGGTCTACGTGCCCTATCGTCCCTACGTTGCAATGCGGCTTCGTCCTCTCAAATTTTGCCTTCGCCATTATTGCCTCCTGCTTATACTTATAAAAATATTACCCAATTTATTCACCCTTAACCTTTGCTACGATGGCCTCAGCTATGCCCTTGGGCACCTCTTCATAATGGGAAAACTGCATTGTATAGTTTGCCCTTCCCTGCGTCTTTGACCTGAGGTCAGTAGCATAACCGAACATCCCTGAGAGCGGGACCTGAGCTTTTATTGCCTGCGCATTACCCCTTTTCTCCATTTGCTGTATCTTTCCTCTCCTTGAGCTAAGGTCTCCTATAACATCACCCATATAATTCTCCGGAGTAACCACTTCTATGCTCATCATCGGTTCAAGCAAAACAGGCTTTGCCTTTTTGGCAGCCTCTTTGAAACCGATCGAACCTGCAATCTTAAATGCCATTTCAGAGGAGTCAACCTCATGATATGAACCGTCATAGAGTGTTACTTTAATATCTACAACAGGATATCCCGCAAGAACCCCGGAGTCCATAGCCTCTCTTATGCCTTTTTCAACAGCCGGGATATATTCTCTCGGTATTGTGCCGCCTACAATCTTATTCACAAACTCAAAACCCTTGCCATGAACAGGTTCGAGCTCTAAGTATACATGACCGTATTGTCCGCGTCCACCGCTCTGCCTTATAAATTTCCCTTCTGCCTTTGACGCGGTACTGATTGTCTCTCTGTATGCAACCTGAGGCTTGCCGACATTAGCCTCAACCTTAAATTCCCTTAAAAGCCTGTCAACAATTACTTCAAGATGAAGTTCGCCCATTCCCGATATTATTGTCTGGCCTGTTTCCTCATTGTGTGAAACCTTAAATGAAGGGTCTTCCTGAGAAAGCTTTCCAAGAGCCTCATAGAGCTTTTCCTGATCAGTTTTTGTCTTTGGTTCAATCGCAACGGATATGACAGGAGCAGGGAATTCCATGGATTCAAGTATTATAGGTGACTTTTCATCACATAAAGTATCGCCAGTGAGCGTATTCTTCAGGCCTACTATTGCGGCTATATCGCCTGCGGCAACCTCTTTTATCTCCTCACGTTTGTTAGCGTGCATTTTTAACAGTCTTCCAACCCTCTCTTTTGTGTCCTTTGTCGAATTATAAATATATGAGCCTGCAGAAAGCACACCGGAATATGCCCTTACAAATGTAAGCTGTCCCACATACGGGTCAGTCATCACTTTAAAAGCAAGCGCTGAGAATGGTTCATTTACATCTGCCTTTCTTACTATCTCAGAACCGTTACCCGGCTTTGTCCCTGATACTGGGGGGGCATCGAGCGGAGAAGGAAGATACTCAACGATACTATCAAGCAAAAGCTGGACACCTTTGTTCTTAAATGCGGTGCCGCATATTACAGGAGTCAGTCTCATCTGTATAGTGCCCTTCCTTAATGCTGCCTTTATCTCTTCTGCGCTTATCTCTTCGCCGCCAAGGAATTTTTCCATAATATTCTCATCAACATCAGATAATGCCTCAAGCATCTTCTCCCTGTATTGCCTGGCTGCCGGCATCATATCGTCAGGGATATCGCCCTCCACATATTTTGCGCCGAGAGTCTCATCATCAAAATATACTGCCTTCATTTCCACAAGGTCTATAGAACCCCTGAATTTTTCTTCAGCGCCTATAGGGATCTGTATAGGCACCGGATTTGCTCCAAGCCTGTCCACCATGCTCTGAACACTCATGAAAAAATCTGCTCCTGCTCTGTCCATCTTATTCATAAATGCTATTCTTGGCACCTTGTATTTATCAGCCTGCCGCCATACAGTTTCTGACTGGGGCTCAACACCCGCCACAGAATCAAAAAGAGCCACAGCGCCGTCAAGAACTCTTAGAGATCTTTCAACCTCAATGGTAAAATCGACATGCCCTGGCGTATCTATGATGTTAATCTTGTGGTCTTTCCAGAAACATGTAGTAGCAGCAGAGGTGATTGTTATGCCTCTTTCCTGCTCCTGAATCATCCAGTCCAT
>DOHC01000192.1:6137-9327 GCA_003535475.1 Nitrospiraceae bacterium | reverse complement strand
ATTTCCCACATCTTTATTGGGCAGCGAGTTATTCCACGGGCTAAAGAAACAAAAAGGGCTTCTTTTAATAAAAAGAAGCCCTTTTTTATAAAGTCATAGTGAGAATGCTTTTCAGTGTTCTATTTCTATTCCTGCAGTTTCTTCCCTCACTGTTATTGCGATCTTATAGAGTATTGTTAACACGAGAAATCCTGCTGCCCAGACACCGATTGTAATAAGTGTCTCAGGCATTGTCGGCCAATACTCTGTTACCTTGTCGAACATGTTAGGAACAAATCCGCCGATGATGAGGCCGAATCCCTTGTCAATCCAGAGGGATATAAAGACCATGGCGCTGGCTATAGCAAGGGTTGACTCGTTCCTCCTTACCGCAGGGAATATAAGAAGAGCAATTGAGGCAATCGCCAGTATCACTGATGTCCACATTAGCGGCACAAGTTTGTTGTATTCTCCAATCCCTGCAAAGAGATACTGAAATGGATGCATGTGTCCGGGTATATTGCTGTAGAACGCAGTGAAGAACTCAAGGCCGAAGAAGAAGACGTTTGTAATCATGAAGTATGTAACAATCTTTCCAAGCGTCTGAATTGCTTCCTTGCCAGGGTCAAATTTAGTTGTTTTCCTTATAATTAGGGCAAGGATAATCAGGAGCGCAGGGCCTCCTGAAAATGCTGATGCAAGGAATCGTGCAGCCATAATTGCAGTCAGCCAGAAGTGCCTTCCTGGAATTCCTGCATAGAGAAATGCGGTGACTGTGTGGATTAAGGGCGCCCATGCTATTGAAAGATAAATTAATGGTTTAACCCATTTCGGAGGAGCAATGCCTTTCTTGTCTGAGCCAAGCACAACCCATCCAATAATTATATTCAAGGTAAGATAACCGTTAAGAACCAGCGCATCCCAGAACATGACCGAGCTTGGCGTTGGATGCAGAAAGATATTCATAAATCTCATCGGCTGCCCCATGTCCACCATAATAAATAACAAGCACATGATGACTGCTGATATAGCCAGAAACTCGCCGAGTACTGTGATTTTTGCGAACTGTTTGAAATTGTGCAGGTAGTATGGCAGAACAAGCATGACGCCGGATGCAGCTACGCCGACAAGGAAAGTGAACTGCCCTATATAAAGGCCCCACGAAACGTCCCGACTAAGCCCTGTTATCGTAAGCCCTGTCTGAAACTGCTTGAGATAGTTAACAGTTCCTATTCCTATCAGAACGAGCAGGATAAAAATCCATGTCCAGTATTTTTTGCTTCCGCTTAGAGCTTTTTCAAGCATTATAAGTTACCTCCTATTCCGAACAGAACATAATATTCATCTGATTTCAGGTACAACAGCATAGTCATTTCCTCCTATTATGTAGTAAATGTTCGGCTCTGTTCCGAGTTCCGGTTTGCGCCTAATGGTATGTTTTGAAGCGAGAATCTTTCTGATTTCGGACGCGGGATCATCAAGATCGCCAAATACCAATGCGCCGTTAGATTCTTCTGCGCATGCAGGTTTCAGCCCTTTTACAAGCCTCTCATAGCAGAAAGTGCATTTTTCCACAACACCTATAGTCCTTGTTGGAAATTCAGGATTCATGTGCTCCTGCAGGTTTTTGGCAAGTCTTGGGTCTTTGTAATTAAAGCTCCTTGCGCCAAACGGACAGGCTGCCATGCAGAATCTGCATCCGATACACCTGTGCATGTCCTGCATAACAATTCCGTCCTTTCGCTTGAAAGTGGCTTTTGTAGGACAGACCTTTACGCAGGCAGGATTATCACAGTGGTTGCAGAGCAACAGGAAAGGCTTGTGTTTCATATCCTCAGGCATAAATTTATGTTCCTGCCCCGGGAAAGAATGCTCAAATGTCTCGGTCCATATCCACTTTACCTCGTCTTTTGTATTGCTGAAGTCAGGGACATTGTGAATGCGGTGACAGGCTTTCGTAATCCTCTTGATGCTCTCATCTGATTTGAGTTTGCTCATGTCAATAGCCATTCCCCATCTTTTTCCTGTGAGGGCATCGGTATTAGGTGCGGTCTGAGGAGCTACCAGCGCGCCTTTCTTTAGTGCGCCTGCAAGCGCTGTGCCTCCAATGCCGGCTATTGTAGAGATCCCTGCTATTTTTAAAAAATCTCTTCTGTTCATGCTCATGACTTCTTCTCCTTTGGCGCAATATGGCAATCCCAGCAGTATGGTTTTACAGCCACGTAGTTATGACATTTATCACAGAAATCTTTTTTGTTAGAGTGGCATTTCATGCACCCGTTCTGAAGGCTCTTATCGTATTTCTGGCCGCTGATGATTATCTGGTTCCTGTCTCCGTTACGCACAACAGCATCTCTCCAGTTATTAAGGATTTGCATGTGTTCCGCCCTCATGAATTCCTTGGGCTCAACGCATTTCTTATCTTCAAGTTTCTGGATTTCAGGCGTGTCAATTTTAAGTTCAGGCTTTGCTGTGGCCTTGCCCCTGTTGAGATAGAATGGGGATGCAAAAAGGGCGGCAAAGACAATCAAGCCTATAAGTATCTTCCCTCCATTGTAGATCTTCATTACTCTGCTGCCTCCTTTCCATGTAGCGGTTCAAGACGCAAATCCTGTGTCCTCTCCTTTTCACCCTTCATGACAAGGGCATTGCCGACAAGCTCATGCAGGCCGCATACATCAACCTCGGGTACCCAGTACTGCATCAGGGTCGGAAGTGCTGCCCTGTCTATAGCGCACATATTTGCAAGCATATTTACGCCATAATTGTCCCGGACGTATTTAACAGCATTGGCTCTGGGGAATCCGCCTCTCATCCTCAACTCCATATTCTCTGATGCATTCAGACCAGAGCCGCTTCCGCAGCAGAAGGTCTTCTCCCTGATGGTGTCTTCAGGCATTTCATAGAAGTGGTTGCATACATTCCGCAGAACATATCTTGGTTCATCAAGAATCCCCATCCCTCTTGCTGTGTTACACGAGTCGTGCCATGTGACTTTGAGGCGGTCATTCCTGCTCGGGTCGAGCTTTAACTTGCCGTTCTTGATGAGGTCAGCGGTGAATTCTGCTATATGAACCATCTTTGTGGATTTTGCATTCTCAAATTTTGTGCCTGTTATAGGAGAAACAGGCTCCTCAAGGAAATCAGCAGGGCCGTTCCATGTATCCATGTACTGATTCATAACCCTCCACATATGACCGCATTCTCCTCC
>DOHC01000192.1:0-6076 GCA_003535475.1 Nitrospiraceae bacterium | reverse complement strand
CTGTATAAGTGCCGGGGTCGGCAAATAGATCGCCTGACGGAGTTACAAAAAGAATCTCAGCGCCTTTCCTGTTGAATGTCGGTTTTATCTTTATGCCTGTTATTGTCTCTATGTCATCAAGAAAGAATTCCATGCTGCTTGTTATTGTGTGCGGCTCAAGACCGAGATGGTTTCCTTTCATATAGCAATTGGCGACAGGTCCTGAAATCCAGTCTGTGTTCAGTCCAAGCAGATTCATAAGCTCTCTTCCCATCATGGTTATCTCGGCCTGATCAATTCCGTATGGACAGAAGACTGAACAGCGGCGGCATTCTGTGCACTGATAATAGTAATACCATATCTCTTTTAAGACATCTAATGTCAGTTCCCTTGCGCCTGCAATCTTTCCAAGCATTTTGCCGGATGCAGTAAAATATTTCCTGTAAACCGATCTCAGGAGTTCTGCCCTCAGCACAGGCATGTTCTTTGGATCTCCTCCGCCTATGAAGAAATGACACTTATCAGCGCATGCACCGCACCTAACGCATATGTCCATAAACAGTCTGAAAGAGCGGTGCTTGCTTAATCTGTCCTTTATGCCTTCAAGGACGATCTCCTGCCAGTTTTCCGGAAGCTTCCAGTCTTCCTCTGCTGGAGACCAGTCGCGCGCATTCGGGAATTCAACAGCCTGAAGGTTTTTGCCTTTTGCGCCCCAGCAGAATGTGTGCTCCTTGAATTCAGCAGGTGTGTCCATCCATCCTTTTTTAGGCGGCTTATAGTCTATCTTTGACAGCTCATCTGGTTTTGCAGTAAATTTTGTTGCCATGCGTCACTCCTTTTCTACGGGTATTCCGGCTTTTTTCATTTTTTCCCTGAAATCATTCTCATATTCCTCATATGTGTGAACATGCACCGGATAATTCCATGGATTTGTATGTCTTACTATACGGCTGTTGTTCACCATATTTCTTGTAGGGCTGAGGAAGACCCCGCCCATATGCATCAGCTTGCTGAGTGGGAAGTAGGCAAGCAATATGCATATCAAAAACAGATGGATATAAAAAATTACACCGATACCCTGAGGTATCACAGGGTTTAAGCTTACAAGTCCCATAGCGAGTTCCTTCACACCCACAATATGCACCTTGTAAAAATATCTCATCAACACGCCTGAGGCGGCTATGCCAAATATCAGAAAAAGCGGGAAGTAGTCGGCTGCAAGGGAGATATAGTTTACCTGCTGGATGAGAACTCTTCTAAGAAACAGATATGCTACAGCCCCGAGAAGAACAACATCTGTCATGTAAAGCAGGGGGACGCCCACCTGCAGAAAACTATCAAGTCCCTCAATCGTTTTTATAAAGGAAGGAGTATTCTGGAGGAACAACCTGAAGTGCCTGACAAAGATAATGAGGAAAGACCAGTGGAATGCCATGCCAGCCAGCCAGAGCCATTTAGCCTCCCCATATACAAGCTTGCCTTCTTTAATTTGTGTCTTTAAGTTTCTGAAGAGTGATCGGAAGAGCAGCACTTCAAGTGCCATTCTGATGATGACGCCTGAGATGTTCGATGGGTTTTCAATCTTGTTCTGTTTTATCCATGGCAGAGATTCCTGTTGTCCGCAGGTTGTAGGTATGCGGAACGGCACAGGAGAGCCTCCCCATTTCACCACTCTGTAGATGAACCCCAGAATAAATATTGCAATCGCAATATAGGGGATAACAACTCCAAAAAGGAATTGAAGGTTTGCTATCTTCACCCCTGCGTAGGCAGACAGAACAAGCGCGATAACAGCAAAGAAGGAAAATAGAATTCTCATTTCTTTACCTCTCCTCTTTTTATTTTAAGATTATTGCTTCCTTTGAGAGCAGTTTCGTGCCCGTCAGCGTCATTTATCAGGTTAGCCATCTGTAAAAGCCTGAAGGTCATGCTTTTAACTTCATTAGCCTTTATCTCATAAATCTTTTCCCTGCACTTCATGTAAATATCAAATGCTGAAAGTGCGAGGCTGTCTATCGTGGATTCAAGAGATAGAATCTCATCTGACAACTGTTTTTCGGCTATTTCAACGCGGAGTTCTTCCCTGATAATTCTCTTCAGAGGGAAGATAAAAGAGAGCGCCTGAGAGGGAGAAAAATCCTGAACCGCCCTTATTCTCACCATATTATCAAGAAACTCTGAAGTTTTTTCCTTATTGGTGCCTATGAGGAGTTCATCAAATATATCGTCTATTCCTTTAGATATAGTTGACCCTATTGGGTTGGCAAATCTGTTGCTCTGAGTCTTTAAAAAGTTTGAGGTGTCAGGAGGGTAACTTTCTATTATTACATCAAACCATTTCTCCAGAATGGAAGCCTTTTTATCTGCTAAGAGGCTGTTTAGTCTCATGTCTGGCTTTGTTCCCTCCATGCAACTTTTTGGATCGGTGGAGATTAAACTCCCGCACAAACATCATCATTGTTTTTTTAAAGAAATAAAAATGAGAAGTAAGATGCAGAAAACCCCTTATTTCTTTAATTTTTTATACGCAGCCTGTTGGTTTTGGAAGCCCTGCATACTTACATGCCTGTTTTGCAGGCCCGCCAGGATAAAGTTCGTAAAGGTACTTTGTGTTGCCTTTTTCAGGTCCCATCGCCTTTCCGATCTCTTTAACGAGGATCTTTATCATGGGAGCAATCTGATACTGTTTGTAGTAATCTCTGAGGAAGTTAATGACTTCCCAGTGAGCATCCGTCAGTGTAACACCGTCCAGTGACGCCACCTGTACGGCGAGTTCCTTGCTCCAGTCGTCAAGATTAATAAGATATCCGTCATCATCAACCTCAATCTGTTTCCCCTGAAAATCCATCATTGGCATTTTTACGTCCCTCCTTTTTGTTGAAAAAATTCCTTGTTAAATATAAGTAATGGAGAAATCTCCTGCTCAATATTTGCCTTAAGTTCCCAATAATCCTTTCGTATCGTACAGGATAAAAATGATTATTTGAAGGCAATCAGATTACCAATTGAACTATAAACAGTAAAATATTTTAACATATTCGGTCAAATAAAAAAAAGTTATTGGCAAATTATATTTATTTATCATCACTTGCTGTTTTCCTGACTGCTTTGCGCTTTATTTCTCACTTTAATGAACAGTAGGTTTTCGCTTGTCCGTAAACCTTTCTTTATGCTTTCTATTAATTGATGGCTTCCTTGATCATAGTGGAAAGATTCTATTTTATAGTCTACATCAGGCGTTAGTGTCCATGCTTTTTCCCAGTCGCCATTACAGGCAAATACAAGGGCATCAACGTAAGCCTCACCGAGGTTGTGTCCTGAACGGTCAAAGACATATGCTGCTCCGCATTTACATTTCCCGCCCGTGAAAACATTTCCAAGGCCGGTCTTTATATCCTCCGGCCTTTTAAACGGTTCACTGCAGAATGGACATAATGGCTCTTTGACCCTGCCGCTGATTCGCATGGTTTTACAGTTTATAACCGATCTTTCTTAAGAATTCTTTTCTGTGAGCCTTATCTTCAGGCGTCTCTATGCCTTTCGGTCCTAAACCGTCCACAATTCCCAAGACACCGTTCCCCTGGGATAGAGCGGCTACAACAACTTCAACGGGATTTGCCGTTGCACAGAATATACTGCATACTTCAGGGCAGTTCTTAATCTGGTTGAGCACACTTAAAGGATAGGCTCCGCGCATCAGTATGCAGAATACATGTCCTGCGCCGAGCGCCTGAAGGTTTTTGACGCAGGCGTCTATAAGCCCGTTGTCGTTACCCTCTGTCCTTATCAGGCACGGGCCTGACGCCTCAGTGAATGCAATTCCAAAATTTGCATGAGGAACGGTTGTCACTATAATTTCATAAAGGTCTTCTGCTGTTTTTATAAAATGTGTTTGTCCAAGTATGACATTGCAGTTTTCAGGAATGTCTATCTTTACGGTTTTAAGTTCCATAATTCCTCCTCTTTAAGAAGTTATGCGTTAAGGGTTTAAAATTAAGAGTTATTATAACTTTACGCTTTTAACTTTAAACTCTCAAGTATTGTTAGTATGGTATAATGAAAATAAATTTTTTCAGAGGAGATGTCAAGTCTAAATTGATAGGCAGGAGATGTATTTTTGCTTTTTGTTTTTTGCTTTTTTTTGGGTGTTTGTTATTTTTCCCTTCTATAACAAGGTCTGCTGAGATAATCGGGCCGGAAACGAAGATTGTTAACAACGAAATACATGTTACAACAGGGCTCATCCTTGATGAGAAGCAGCTGCAGGATCTTAAAAATGGGATAGCAAAAGAGATTACATTTTATATAGACCTGTTCAGGGTGTGGAATATGTGGCCGGATGAATTTGTTCTCGGAAAGACTATCGTTAAGACGCTGCGGGTTGATCCTGTTAAGAAGGAATATGTAGCGGCATCGTCAGACGGTATGACAATAGTAGAAAAACGATTCAATGAGCTTGATTCATTATTGAAGTGGTCATTAATTATCAGGGACCTGAAACTTACAAATACAAGAGAGCTGGAGCCGGCAGATTATTTTATCAGGATCACGGTTGAGTCCAGATTAAGAAAGCTCCCTCCTGTTATCAGTTATCTGTTTTTCTTTGTGCCGGAAAAGGAGTTTACCAAAGTGAAGGACTCTTCAAAATTCCGTGTGGGGCAGGAGAAATGAAAAATCTTAGAAATGGACTGCTGTTCTTAGTGGTTTTTATTTTTATAATTGCACGTTCAGCGGTTGAGCTGCATTACATCAGGCTTGAAACAGTATCGGTTTTGACAATAGTAATCCTTCTGGTTCTTCTGAACCTGAATATAATTGCGCTTCTGACATTGATATTCTTTGTAAGCAAGAGCCTTATTAAGCTATACATAGAAAGAAAACAGAAAATCCTTGGTTATAAATTCAAGACAAAGATTGTTGTGATATTTGTTGTGCTTACGTCTATACCTGCGGCGCTTCTATTCCTTGTGGCAAGCGGGCTTGTTACAAATTACATAGACAAACTTCTGACTCCCCAGTTCAGGCAGCCTCTTACCAGTTCGCTTAATGTCGCTAAGGCTGTTTATGAGATGGAAAGGCAGAGGACTATGGAATTTGCAAGGGCAGTTGTGTCAGGTGAAAAATCTGCTTCGGGCTACAGAGTAGTTCGTATGAACAGAAGCCCTGAAAATCCAACAGAGACGATTAAGGCTGCATTTGACGGCAAAGAGGGCACAGAGGTCATATCCGGCGAAAATGGAGATACTATAAGGGCAGCCATTCCGGAATATTCCCAAGGGAAAATGACAGGCATTATAGTTATTGAAACCACCCTGCCAAAAGATATTGCGGTCAATGTTGAAAAGGTAAAAAGCGCATACGAAGACTATTTGAACATGGAATCATGGAAAGTGCCCTTGAAGATGAACTATCTTTTAATACTTGCCTTCTTTACTTTGATTGTTGTGTTCATGGCCCTATGGGTGGCGCTGAGGATTGCAAGAGGCATTACGGATCCTATCCAGAGTCTTGCGCAGGCCACAGAGGAAGTCGCGTCAGGCAACCTTGATGTCCGCCTTAATCTCAGAAGGGAAGATGAGATAGGGCTGCTGATAAATTCTTTCAATCATATGGTGGCCGGATTGAAGGATGGAAAAGAGACGCTCCAGAAGGCTTATGTGAAATCCGACAGAGAGAGGCTCTGGATGGAGAACATACTTGCGAATATTAATTCCGGTGTTGTGTTCCTTGATGTGCATGGCAAGATACTGACAATCAATGCCGCTGCATGTTCTATATTGAATGTGAACGCCGAAGATGTACTTAATAAAAACTACAGGGAACTGACAGCAATAATTGCATCAGAAGAACTTAATGCTCTTATCAGCGGGATAATAATTAAAGACCTCAAAGGCATAGAGTGAGATGTAAGGATAACAGTCGGAGATAAAAGGCTTATACTGAAAGTCTTTGTAACCACTCTCAGAGACAAGGCATCGATTCCGATAGGGTTGTTAGTAGTCTTTGACGACCTCACTGATGTCATAAAAGCTCAGAAGGCAATTGCATGGGAAGAAGTTGCAAGGAGAATAGCGCATGAGATAAAGAATCCGCTTAC
>DOHC01000047.1 GCA_003535475.1 Nitrospiraceae bacterium | reverse complement strand
GTCTATGTCAAGTGAAAAGTGAAGGCGAGATTGCCGCGCCCCGAAGTATCGGGACTCGCAATGACAAGAATTTAAACCTCAGGCAAAAGAATATTTATCTGGGCGCCGGGGAAGAGGGCGAGGTTGGTTTCTTTTTCTTTTCCTCGCGCCCAATCTGGAATGATTGAAAGCTTTGCTTCCCCTGAGCGGATGGAAAGCTTGCCGTTCCACTGATTTACGAATCGCCTCACAGCAGCAAGGCCGTGTCCTCTGCCTTCATCAGCATATCTTGATGCTCCGTGAAGCAGCGCTTTTTCTATTGCCTCAATATCATTTTTAAATGAAAATCTCTCTGATAACGATTTCTTGAAACCAATGCCAATATCCATAACAGCGATCTTTACAATATTTTTATTGAGGTTTTGCCAGAAATATTTCTGAATACCTACAAAGCCCTTTGTTTCGCTATGTTCAATGATATTCTGACAGACCTCTGAAAGAGCAACTATAAAGCCGTTTATTGCCTTTTCATCATAGTGGAGATGTCTCTTAAGGATTGCATTAGCACGTTCTTTTACTTTACCTACAATAAAATGGATATCGTCTGAGTTTTCTATTGGAGTAATCTCAAGCAGAACATCAGAATAAGAGCTTCTCAGGTATTTCCCTGAGATTTGCAGTTTAGAAGGCTCAAGCCTGAAATACTTGCAGGCGAATTCAAAGAAATCCATTCTTTCAAGATACTTGAGAACTTCCTCTGATTCAGGCAGATAAAGAGTTTTCTGAATCCCCTCAAGTTTAAGAAGTTCTCCGATCTCAAGAATATAGACCATTCCATAAGGGTCTATGAAAGTCGCAGACTGAAGATCGATGGACTTATTAGATATGGATAGAAGTTGTTCAAAGGTGTCTTCTGTAAGCTGGGTTATGGTCATCGGATATGGATATTTAATAACATCAGGCACTGAAAGTTCAATACAAAAGAAAACCTTGAATATAGCGAAATATATTATACTGTTTTAAAGCAGAAAATGGGGTTGTGACTTTCTGGCGGTAAAGGGCATAGAAAAGGAGTAAAGCAGAATGGGAATTGAAAAATTATCTTTCTTGCCCCGACCGCTCGGGGTAAAAAAAGCGGCAGGACAGCCGACAGTCAGCAAAGTTTCATCAGAATGGACATGGAATGACCATCTGGGACAGATAAGATGCAGGGTAAGCTCTTTTCGCATGAGATACACGGTCAATCCGGGGCTGTATGCTGTTGGTGAGCCTGATGAAGCATCAGATGTCTTTGTTACGGCAAACTATAAGCTGAGTTTTGACATAGTGAGAAGGGAATTAAGAGGGCTGAATGCATGGATATTAGCGCTTGATACAAAAGGCATAAACGTCTGGTGCGCCGCAGGCAAAGGCACGTTCGGAACAAATGAACTTATCAACCGCATCAAAGAAACTAATTTGCACAATGTTGTTACTCACAGAAGAATAATTATCCCGCAGCTTGGCGCAGTAGGAGTCAATGCGCGGATAATCCAGCAAAGAACAGGCTTCAGGGTGTACTTCGGGCCTGTTTGTGCAAAAGATATCCCTGCTTATATCAGGGCAGAATACGTCAAGACGCCTGAGATGCGATTGGTGCGGTTCAATATGCTGGACAGGCTTGTGCTTACGCCCATGGAGATAAATCCTGCCATGAAAAAGTTTCCACTCTTTGGCCTGATTGTACTGATTTTGTTTGGAATCCAGCCGTCAGGCATTCTGTTTGAAGACGCATGGGAAGGGGGCATGCCATTTCTGATTTTTGGGTTGATGTCTGTTTTTATCGGAGCCTTCATAACTCCTCTTCTGCTTCCTTTTATTCCGTTCAGGTCTTTTGCTGTTAAAGGGTGGCTAACAGGTGTAATATCAGTTTTTGCTTTAATGAAGGGAATAGAACTTTCGTATTATAAAAATCTGTTTCCTTTGACAGCAGCGTATATCTTTTTCCCGCTTGCAAGTTCATACATAGGGCTCCAGTTCACAGGTTCTACAACCTTTACAAGCATGTCAGGCGTGAAAAAAGAACTGAAGATAGCTGTCCCTGTTTATTTGACTGCAACAGCACTTTCTCTGTTAATATTAATTATATACAAATTATTTCAATGGAAGATAATATGAAATACCTTACTGATGTTGTGACACTTGAGTTTTTTCAGGAGAAATGTACGGGCTGCGGCAGGTGTGTTGATGTATGCCCTCACGGAGTTTTTTTGATTCGTGACAAAAAGGCTTTTGTTACTGACAGGGACAGGTGTATGGAGTGTGGGGCGTGCGCCAATAACTGTGAATTTGGGGCTATAAGGGTTAATTCAGGCGTAGGCTGCGCGGCAGCAATAATCAACAGCATGATAACAGGAGGGCCGCCTTCCTGTGACTGCGGTGTTCAGTCAGGCAGCGACTGCTGCGGATAATGGGTTGTGAAGGCAGTTGTGCCTGAGCTACCTGAGATTTTTATTTATTGATTTGTATCTTTCTTTTTGATCACTACTGAGTTCTTTTTCTCCAAACCTTGCCATTTCATACAGCCTTATGAACTCAAAAGCCTTTTCACTCATGCCGAGTCTTGATGCTTCTTTTGTTATGTCGGACGGTGTAGAAGATGTTGTAATTTTTGCGCCTTTGCGTTTCAGATAGCGCCTGAACCTCATATAATCCGCTGTTACAAAACCATATCTTCGAATTTTAATACGGCTCAGGAGAAATATTGTTATTGCTATAAATCCTGCGATTAGGAATATATAAAATATTGCTTTGAGTCCGTCTATTCTGATTTCAGGCATCTTCGGTATTTTTACAAACGGCATTGAGATATAGCTGATTAAATTCTTCTGGTCTGATGAGCTAAAGTTGACAACGTACCTATACCATTTCAGTCTCAGGTAATCAATATACAGGGAAATGAGAGACGGCATTTTAAGCTGAGGCGCAGGCGGAGTTGGATCAAATCTCTTCCATTTTCCGTCAATAACAGCCTCGACCCATGAATGGGCGTCGCTCTGCCTTACTATGATGTAGCCTCCATATTTGTTCCTCTCTCCTCCGGCAAAGCCGGTGACAATCCTTGATGGAATTCCGGCATGTCTCAGCATTATCGCCATTGCGGTTGCATAATGTTCGCAATAACCCGTTTTAGAATTAAAAAGGAAGTTCTCTATCAGGTTTATGCTTGCTGTAGGAGGCGAGGTTTTTAGAGAGTATTTGTAGTTGGTTTTCAGGTAGTTCTCTATTTTCGATGCTTTCTCAATACCGGTGTTTAAGTTTTTTGTAATTTCATCTGTAAATTCTCCGATTTTCTTAAGGTTAGAAGGAAACTGAAGATAATCCGAAATATTATCCGATGCAGGTTGTTCTTCCAATACGCTGTATGCTGTATAAGCCAGCCTTTTGGGAGATTTCTCTTGGGCAAAAACTGCTCCGGCGCCGTCAGTGAACATAGCCCTGAGATCAATCTCTATGCCGGCAATACTCCCCAATCCGAATATAACATCGGAGTCTATCGGCTCTATGAATATCTTCTGCACAATGGCGTTATCAAGAGATACAGGCAGGATAACAAA
>DOHC01000313.1 GCA_003535475.1 Nitrospiraceae bacterium | reverse complement strand
GAAGCATTCCTGATGCCTCTGCCTCGGCGCCTGAAAACAGTTCTCTCTGCCTGCTCCCGCCTTCTGCTCTGAGGGATTCAAACGCCTCTTTCGCCTTATCTCTGGCATCAGCTAAATCTTTATTCAGCCTCGCAATGGCCTCGTCTTTCTTTTGGGACATCTCTTTCGCAGAACCGAGCGCGCCGTTTATGCTGTCTTGCCTTTCTTTAAAAAGTTTAAGGAGCGGCCTGAAAAGAATTTTATTCAGTATATAGAGCAAGCCAAGAAAGTTTATGAGGAGGACAAAAAACCATTTATTCAGTTCTAACATTATTCTGCCCTGTTCTTACTGATAAAAAATTTATTTGATAATCAAAAATGAAAACAATGCAATTTATCACATATTTTTTTCTTTTGTCAAGGAAACGGCTTAAAACTCAGGAAGAATTTTTAAAATCGTTTTATAAGTTTTCCTAATTTGTGAGGTATAATAGCAGAAATGTTCTCTGAATCGCTCATCCGCCTTAAAGAAAAAAACCTCCTGCGCGAGATTAAAAACCGCAATTCTCCACAGGGTTCAAGAATATTAATGGACGGGAAAAACTACATAAATTTCTCATCAAACGACTATCTCGGACTTGCAAACCATCCCCACGTAATTGAATCCTCAAAGAAAGCTATTGAGACATTGGGTTTCGGCTCAGGCGCATCAAGGCTTCTCTGCGGTGGGAGCATACTTCACGATAAACTTGAAAAAAAGACAGCAGAATTCAAAGGAACAGAATCAGCCCTTATCTTCAATTCAGGCTATTCTGCAAATACAGGGATTATCCCTGCAATTGCAGATGAAGGAAGCGTGATATTCAGCGATGAACTCAATCATGCAAGCATAGTTGACGGATGCAGGCTGAGCAGGGCAAAGAAAATAATTTACAGACACAAAGATACAAGGCACCTTTCAGAATTAATAGAGAAAGAAACGGCAAAGAGGAAAATAATCATCACAGATTCCGTATTCAGCATGGACGGAGACATCGCTCCGTTAAAAGAGATTTATGAGCTTTGCTTAACTCGTAACTCTACACTCTCAATTCCTAATTTTCTGCTCTATATAGACGATGCTCACGGCACAGGTGTACTTGGAAACGGAAAAGGCGCTATCGCGCATTTTGGCATAAAGCCGGAGTCGTGGATTATACAGATGGGAACTTTCTCAAAGGCGCTGGGTTCATTCGGAGCATTTGCTGCCGGAAACAAAGACGCTATAGAGTGGATACTGAACACTGCAAGAAGTTTTATATTTTCCACAGCCCTGCCTTCATGCGCTGCCGCAGCCTCAATTGCCGCATTAGAGGTTATAGAAAAAGAACCAAAACTCTTTGACAGATTATGGTCAAACAGAGAACAGGCTGTTCACGAAATTATAAAACTCGGTTACGATATTATGGACAGCGAAACACCGATAATCCCTGTCAGGACAGAAACAGTTGAAGAGGCGCTGCACATATCGCAGCATCTCTTGGGAAACGGCATCTTTGCGCCTGCAATAAGGCCGCCGTCTGTAAAAGAGCCGAGGATAAGAATAACAGTAACAGCCGCTCATACCGCTGAAGATATTGAGAGCCTTATAAAGGCGTTATCGTTGTGATATGCTTATAGTATGCCTGAACTCAGATTAAACCTTATAACAAGAGAGTGGGTAATAATCGCAACCGAGCGGGCAAAACGGCCTGATGAATTCCGCCAGAAAAGAGACAAAAAATATCTGCCTGACCATGACAAAAACTGCCCTTTCTGCCCCGGGAATGAAGACAAAACCCCCGGAGAAATAATGAAGGTGTCCTCTGACGGAAGCTGGAAGATAAGGGTAACGCCTAATAAATTTTCAGCGCTGAGCTTTAAAGGAGAACGAAAGCGGATAAACGAAGGCTTGAAACATCTTGTCACCGGTGTCGGAAGGCACGAAGTAATAATAGAGTCAGCCCTCCACAACACGCCAACAGCTCTTATGCCTGCAGAGGATATAGCTGATATTTTAAGGATATACAAAAACCGCTTTCTTGACATCTATAACGATCCCAGAATTGAGCATGTAATAATCTTCAAAAACAATGGAGAGAAGGCAGGCACATCAATCGAACATGCCCATTCACAGATTGTAGGCACACCTGTAACACCGATGCAGGTAAGGGACAGAATAGATGAGACAACAAGATATTTTGACAATACAGGAGAGTGCCTGATGTGCGCTACTGCGAAGTCAGAGCTTTCAGAAGGCAGGCGGATAATATTGGATACAAACCATTTTGTGACATTCATTCCGTATGCGGCGCTGTCTCCGTTTCACACATGGATATTCCCCAAAAAGCATAATGCATCTTTCGGAGACATAAGCGATGAGGAAATAGCTGACCTTGCATATAATCTGAAAACAGCGCTCTCCAATNNTTTGGACAACCCTGACTATAACTATGTCATACGCTCTGAAAGCCCGAAGGAAAGCGGCTCTGAATACTTCCACTGGTATCTGAGCATTGTGCCGAGGGTGATTCAGGCAGCAGGATTTGAACTCGGCTCAGGCATGTATATAAACACTTCCCTTCCTGAAGAGATTGCGGAGTTTTTGAGAAAAGTAAAGGTTTAGCATACCCATTCATAAATTCTTCACAAACTGGCGATATACTTATATCGAGGTGAAAAGTATGAAAAATTTAATGCTTACAACAACGTTAATAACACTATGTCTATTTGGCGTAGCGGAGGCAGGGAATATGAATAAAAATACAGATACAAAAGATAAAAAGCTTGAAAAAGCCACTTTCGGAGGTGGGTGTTTCTGGTGCATGCAGTATGCTTTTGATAAAGTAAAGGGAGTTGTATCAACCACCGTTGGATACACTGGCGGAAGCAAGAAAAATCCCACTTATGAAGAGGTTTCTTCAGGAACAACAGGTCATGCTGAAGGAATAGAGATAGTGTTTGACCCTTCCAAGATAACATATCCAGAACTGTTGGATGTCTTCTGGAAAAATATTGACCCGACAACCCCAAATAAACAATTCGCTGATGAGGGAACCCAGTACAGGACCACAATTTTCTTTCACAACGAAGGACAGAAAAGGCTTGCCATTGCCTCAAAGGAAAAGCTCGCAAAGTCAGGAAAGTTTAAAAAGCCTATTGTCACAGAGATCGTGCCTGCCTCAACCTTTTATAAGGCTGAGGAATATCACCAGAAATACTATGAGAAAAATTCGTTGAGATACAAGGCTTATCACTCCGGTTCAGGAAGAGAACAGTATTTAAATAAAATTTGGGGAGATAAACCTGAGACCAAAAACCCTGACAATAAAGGTAAAAAATATATTAAACCCGCAAGGGAAGAGATTAAAAATAAGCTGAATCCGATGCAGTATCAGGTTACCCAGCAATGCGGAACGGAGAGGCCTTTCGACAACGAATACTGGGATAACAAGAGAGAAGGGATATATGTTGATGTTGTTTCAGGAGAGCCGCTCTTCAGTTCTCTCGATAAGTTCGATTCGGGGACAGGGTGGCCAAGCTTTAAAAAACCATTGGAATCCGGGAACATTATTGAAAAGGAAGATAAGAGCCGTTCCATGACCATGACAGAAGTGAAAAGCAAACATGGGGATTCACATCTCGGACATGTCTTTGATGACGGGCCCAGTCCGACAGGGCTTCGCTACTGCATAAACTCTGCTTCCCTTCGCTTTATCCCGAAAGAGGATCTGGAAAAAGAAGGATACGGAGAGTACAGAAAACTCTTTGAGAAAAAATAACTTCTTCTCAGATATTGCACTTCTTAAGAATAGCGAACACGGCGCCCACTGCCGAAGAATCTTTAGGCAATTCTACAATCGCCTTTCCTTGTAGATCATACTTAAAGACATTCTCGTCCTGAGGAACCATGCCGGCAATTTCAAGCCCGAAAGACCCGGCAAGCTTTTTGAGTTCATCGCCGTCATCGCCTGTTACCCTGTTGATTATCAGCATATGCTTATCAATATCAAGGTCAAGCTCTTTTACAAGGTCTGCAATTCTCTTTGCTGTTTTGATGCCCCTCACCGTAGGGTCGCTTATTATCAGCAGGAGATCAACCTTATGAGTCGTCCTCCTGCTAAGATGCTCCATCCCTGCCTCGTTGTCTATGACAACATAGGTATAAGTCTCTGAGAGTTTATCAGTGTATTTTCTGATTATATTGTTTGCAGCGCAGTAACAGCCGGGACCCTCAGGCCTTCCCATTACCATGAGGTCAAAACCCTTTGCTTCTATTACTGACTGCTGAACCTGATAGTCAAAGAGCTGTTCCATTGACATGCCGCCGGGCCTTTCCGTTCCGCCTCTTATTGTCTGGAGCGATTCCTCTCTCAGATGGCCGATTGTTGCATGGACATCAACACCCAATGCCTCGTTCAGGCAGGAATTGCTGTCAGCATCAACAGCAAGCACAGCCTTTTTCTTCTTTTCAACGAGATACTTGACAGTCAGCGCAGATATGCTCGTTTTCCCTGTCCCGCCTTTTCCAGCAAGTGCAATCACAAAAGCCATCTAAAAACCTCCGTAACGTCCTTTATATATACTTTAGCACATACGGGCTTTGCCGATGCTACGCTTGTGGTTCTGGCTGAAGAGGCTGATATTGATGAAGTTTTTACGCTTGACGTGAGGGGCTAGGATTCATGGAAGAAAATCATTTTAGATGATTTAATGCGAGCTATGGTGTTTGAGGCTGGATTACAATATAATATTTTGAGAAGCAGCATATTTCACATAAGGAGTCAGGAATGATTATAGGCGTGCCAAAAGAAATCAAAAAAGAAGAATACAGGGTTGCAATAACACCTTTTGGAGGTGAAGAACTCAAGAAGGATGGCCACACAATACTTGTTGAAACCGATGCAGGAGGAGGAAGCGGATTTTCTGATGACGAATATCTTCAGGCTGATGCTGATATTGTTGACAGAATAACTGTTTTTAAAAAGTCCGACCTGATTGTGAAAGTTAAAGAGCCCCTGTCTCAGGAATATGATTTATTGCGGGAAGGGCAGGCGGTATTCACATATCTTCACCTTGCTCCGAACCGTGAACTTACAGAACTGCTTCTTAAGAAAAAAATAACAGGCATTGCGTATGAAACTCTTCAAAAAGACGGCTCGTTGCCTCTGCTTACGCCTATGAGCGAGATCGCAGGAAAAATGGCGCCTTTAATGGGGGCTTATTATCTTCAGAAAATTCATAAAGGAAACGGCGTGCTTGTCACTGGCGCAACAGGCGTGAAACCTGCAAAGGCATTGATTCTTGGCGCCGGTGTTGTTGGAACAAATGCCGCTCATGTCTGCATTGGCCTTGGGATGAATACAATTGTTGTTAACAGGGGGGTTGAGAAACTTCAGAGACTTGACGAAATGTTCATGGGGAGGGTAAAGACTCTGCCGTTGACTTCACATAATATCACTGAAGAAATAAGGGATGCCGATATAGTAATAGGGGCGATTCTTGTGCCAGGAGGAAGAACTCCTATACTCATCACCAAAGATATGCTTAAGACAATGAAAAAAGGCGCTGTGATAATAGATGTGTCTGTTGATCAGGGCGGATGCGTTGAGACATCAAAGCCGACAACGCATGACAAACCTGTTTATGAGGTTGAAGGAATTATCCATTACTGTGTTGCCAATATGCCCGGCGCATATCCAAGGACATCAACCCTTGCGCTTACGAATGCAACGCTGCCATATATTAAACTCCTTGCAAATAAAGGGATTGAAAAGGCGATAAAGGAAGATTCTGAAATAAAAACAGCTCTTAACAGTTATAAAGGCGAAATCGCTAACAAGGCTGTTGCAGAATCAATGGGAATGCCCTGCGTGACCATCTAATATTTTTTCTTGACATTCTATGTAACATCTGTTACCTTAGTATCAAGAGTTACAACAAGGCGAAGGAATGAAGGGGATGCAGGAATGAAAGACGCAGTTAAAAAGTATGAGGCCAGCAGATGGCTTCTCTTCTTTTACAGTGTGCCTTCTAAGCCTGTAAGCAGCAGGATGAAGGTATGGAGAAGGCTGGCAAAGGCAGGTGCGATCCTGTTTAAGGGCGCTGTATATATACTCCCCTACAGCGATGAGCATGCAGAATTTTTCCAGTGGCTTGTCTCGGAGGTTACATCAATGAAGGGAGACGCAGCATTTGTCAGGGTTGAAAATATCGAGACAATGAAGGAGAGCGAAATAATAGGCCTTTTTAATC
>DOHC01000200.1 GCA_003535475.1 Nitrospiraceae bacterium | reverse complement strand
CAGAGGAGCAAAAACCATTGTAAGCATGAAAAGGCCTATGCAAATGCTGGCACCTGTGCCAAAGGCAATAGCAGCCCTTGCCTTCAGGAATGCATAAAGATGCATCCCCCCGTAAAGAAGGAAAAAGGTTGTCAGGAAAAGATACATTTTTATCTGCTTAATTTCAATCCAATCTCCGCAAGCCTTTTGCCAAAGGCACGGCAGATGTTTGCCTCATTTTCGTCAATCTCCCTAGCGTTGTCGGCGCCTGCCACATGACCAAGCCCATAAGGTGCGCCTCCGCCCTGTGTCAGGTAAAGGTCGGTGACAGAGTAGGGAACTCCCACAATAACAAATCCGAGATGCAAAAGCACTGTCATCAATATAAGGATTGTTGATTCCTGACCGCCGTGAAGAGTTCCTGTTGATACAAATATGCCTGCAGGCTTCCCTTCAAATACTCTCTGCATCCATAATGAACCGAGCTGGTCAATATGATTCTTAAGTTGTGCGGATACATTCCCGAACCTCATTGGTGTACCATATGCTATTGCTTCTGCTTCTTTAAAATCATCCAGTGTTACAATTGGAATATCCTTCTGCATCTCTGCACCTGCCTTCATATCCTCTCTTGACTGGATTACTGCCTAGGGCATTAATTCCGGCACCCTTCTTATAACCGGCCCGGCTCCTTCCACCTGATTGACTCCCTCTGCCACTAATTTTGCCATCTTGTAGACATTTCCAAAGGTGCTGTAATAAACGATTAATACCTTCATGTTCCCTCCCTCCTGTTATTTTGTGATCGCGAGACAGTCTTCTCTCCAAAGACAGTTCATCTGGCCGCATTCTTTTGCCTTTCCTGTTCCAAAGCATTCGACATTACCTTCGGCTTTCTGAATAGATTTCACAAGTTCTGCCTTTTTCATGTTACCAGCCTTTACACCTTTTGCCTTAGCAAAAGCTTTGATTTCTTGAAGTTTCATGTCTTACCTCCTTTTGAAGAATGTTTTTTGGAAATTGTCCTCTTTTTTATCCGAAAGCAATACCCCGCCTCTTGCAATGTTCTCATCAGGGTTTTCATGGATGCCCACAATAATTCTTTCATACGGCCATTCATAAATATCACTAACTACACTGGTAAGAGATGACACCAGTTTTCTCTTTTTATCAGTTCCTATAGAGGGGCCTTCGATAATTATTGTGGGCATTGAAAAAATCCGTTTCTAAAATAGGGTTCTAAATAACTTCGTCCATCGGCATGATAAACGCCTTAATCCCTGACCGGGGATGCCTCTTCTTCATCTCTTTTACTGCCGATAAAAGCAGTTCCATTTCTTCATCTTCCATTGCTATGGCAAGAAAGTTGTTCTTTCCCGGCCAGCACTGGGTTCCGAGTTTCGGTGGTGTCTCTGTCCCCTCTCCGAGGACTTCGGTGAATTTCGTATAACCTTTGATCCCGGCCTCTTTTATGGCCTCAATAATTTCATAATCAGCAGCCTCACAATAAGCTATGAGCGCCATTTTCATGTTCTTGCCTCCTTGTCCTTTGACTTCTTCTTAAATTTCCCTTGCAGATCATCAAGCAAATCATACGCCACAGGAACAACAACAAGAGTTAAGAAAAGCGAGGTCAGAAGACCGCCTATGGTTGCAATTGCCATTGGCGCCCTTGTCTCGGCGCCCTCGCCGACACCAATTGCGATTGGCATCATCCCGAAGACCATTGCAAATGTTGTCATCAGAATAGGTCTCAATCTTACCGGTCCTGCCTGTAGTATTGCCTCTTTTCTACCCATCCCCCTTGCCCTTAAAGTATTCGTATAATCCACAAGCAATATAGCATTTTTCTTCACCAGTCCCATGAGGAGGATAAGTCCGATGAAACTGAAGATATTGAGGGTCTTTCCGGTTAACAGCAATGCGCCAAAGGCCCCTATAAAGGAGAGGGGCAGGGATAACAGAACTGTAAAGGGATGTACAAAGCTCTCAAACTGGGATGCAAGCACCATGTATGCAAGGACAATTCCCAGCACAAGGGCGAAGATTAGGTATTGGAATGACTCACCCATTACCTCAGCCATGCCTTTGTATCTTGCAGAGTAATCCGAAGGAAGTATTTTTGATGATATGGCGTCAAGCTCCGCCTTTGCCTGACCGAGCGGCTTGACCTCGAGGTTTGCAAAGAGAGTTATTGCCCGCTGTCTGTCAACACGGTTAATTATGCTTGGGCCGCCAGCCTCCTGAATCCTGACTATATTGGAAATCTCGATGAGCCTTCCGTCCTTTGACCTTGCATAAAGTCTTCCCATGTCATCGGGGCTGGCTCTGTCTTCAGGAAACAATCTCGCCCGCACATCGTATCTTCTTCCCTTTGTCTCATCCTTGAACTTTGTAACGTCCACTTCTCCGCCAATGAGGAAATTAACTGCCTCTGCAACCGTTGCTATATCAACGCCGAGGTCTGCTGCCTTGTCTCTGTCAATAAAGACTTTCAACTCCGGTTTCCCCGTCTCCAGGGACGTATCAATATCAACGATGCCGGGAAGTTTTGAGAAAGCGCCGACAACTTGCCTTGTGTATGCTTCGAGGGCTGTCAAATCCCTTCCCCTGATGCTGTACTGTATCGGCACCTGTCTCTG
>DOHC01000006.1 GCA_003535475.1 Nitrospiraceae bacterium | reverse complement strand
GAGGATTAATGGCTCGGGAATTCAGGGATGCCTCATCCTACTGGAAAGAAATACTGGCAGATGTTTCAAAAAACAGAGAGCTGCTTTCTGTCATAGAAAAGTTTGCGAGACAAAATACCGCACCGGCAAAAATAGTATTTGGCACTTCAGGGTGGCGCGGTGAGATAGGAACTGACTTTACATTCAATAACCTCCGCATTGTGACTTCAGCAATTATAGAAACGCTTAAAAGCAAAGATGAGTCAGTGATGAAGGCAATCGGCGTTTCAGGTTTTGAAGGTGTAAAAAGCCGTGGCGTTATTGTTGGACATGACAACAGATTCCTCGGCCATGATTTTGCGATGGAAGTTCTTGGGCTTCTTCAAAAACAAGGCATAAGGACATGGTATACAGGCGAAGCAGCCACCCCTGAGTTTTCAGCAGGTATAGAGATGTTAGGCGCAGCGTGCTCTGTTAACTTAACTCCTTCGCATAATCCTGCAAATTATGCTGGGCTCAAATTTAATCCCTCGGACGGAGGGCCTGCAGGAGACGTGATTACAGCAAAAATAGAAGAGATTGCAAACAGGATGATGAGAGAGAATGTAATTTTGGAACCGGTGAAACCTGAGAACATTGAAAAAATTGATCTTGCAGAATTCTATATCAGATACATAAATGAGAGAAAGACGCTGGATATTGAAAGAATCAGGAGTTTCATAAACAGTGAGGATTGTATTGTCTGCGTTGACAATGTTCACGGCGCGACAAGAGGACGCATACAGAGGATTCTCGGCGAAAGCACTAAGATTAAATATCTAAGGACAGAGGATGACTTTCTTTTTGGAGGCGTGGCTCCTGAGCCTTCAGAGAAAAACATGCAAGGCGTTGAGAGGGTTTTACGTGAGAGCAATGCAAGATTCAGAATGGGTGTTATCATAGACCCTGACGGCGACCGCATAAGACACGCTGACGCAAATATGCAGATACCGATGAATTATTTTGGAGCAATGGCATTCCATTTTTTGAGCGTATATAAAGGGATTAAGGGTATAGGCGTGAAATCTGTCGGCACGAGCAATCTTGTTAATGCCATAGCAAAAAAACTCGGTACAGGCGTAATAGAGACAAAAGTAGGGTTTAAAAATTTTAGGCCGTATATGCTCCGGTCATCAAAAGAAAGGGCAGTGGTTGCTTTTGAAGAATCAGACGGGATGACAGGATATAATCATACTCTTGAAAAGGATGCGATCTTCGGGCTTCTTCTTGCAATAGAGATGATGGCAGTAACAGGCAAAAACCTGAGCGGCTACCTGAAAGACATAATGAATGAATTCGGACATTATTATCCTGACCGCTCCGGCATTTCAATCAACAGCTCTCTTGCCGGAGAGCTGTTGATTGAAAAACTTTCAGTTATCGGAGAGCATTACAAAATTGGAGCCGTGCTTGATATTGGTGGAAACAAAAGAACCGTCAGTGATGTTATTATAGTTGACGGAACAAAACTTGTCTTTGACGATGGTTCATGGTTAATGATAAGGCCTTCAGGGACGGAGCCGAAGGTAAGGTTTTACATTGAGGCAAGAACAGAAGAAGAAAAGAAGGCAGTGTTTGAGGCAGCGGAAAAAATAACGAAAGAGGCTATCGGGCTAATATGATACAAAACACTTTCAGCATATTAAATGGAATCGGCGTGAAACTGGAAAGAAGACTTTGGGAAAACGGAATTCTCACATGGAAAGATTTCTTGAATACCCCGAGGATGAATTCTATAAGTTCAGACAAAAAAGCTGTTTTTGACAACAGTCTTTGTTCCGCCTTGCAGGAGCTTAAAAATTCAAATGCAAGATATTTTGCCGGCGCAGTAAAAAGGAAAGAACACTGGAGGCTGTTTGATAAATTCAAAGGCGAGGCAGTATGCCTGGATATAGAGACAAGCGGCCTGATGCCCGACAAGGGCGGGTATGTAACTGTGGTCGGCATGTATGACGGCTGTGATTACAAGTGCTTTGTCAGAGGCAACGGCCTTTCACCTGAGAATCTTAATAAGGCGCTTTCAGGATACAAATATCTTATAACGTTTTACGGAGCTGTATTTGACATTCCTTTTCTTTTTCGTTCCATGCCAGGGCTGAAGTTTGACATCCCTCATTTTGATATATGTTTCGGTTCAAGAAAACTCGGATTTCAGGGCGGACTTAAAAAGCTTGAAAGCAGTATTGGAGTTGAAAGAGACGAGGCTGTCAAGGGCATGGACGGTTATGATGCCGTAAAATTATGGGGAAATGCGCAAAACGGAAGCTCTGAGGCTCTTGACCTGTTAAAGCTTTATAACAGGGAGGATACCGTAAACCTATTCGGCATAGCTGAAGTTATTTATCAGCGATTAAGAGCGCAGACCGGCATAGAAGAGTATCTCAGATAGAAATCTCTGTGTTGCAGAGATTTCTATCCCCCCATTTCCTGATAAACCCTTGACTTTAACTGTCTCCTTCTTTTATCTTGTTTAAGCAAATTCATGTCATCACAAAGGAGCGATAATGGCTAAGATAAAAGTCGGCATAATCGGCGGCTCGGGTATGGATGCCCCGCGCCTTATGAAGAATAAGAAAGAGAAGAAGGTAAAGACGCCTTACGGTAATCCCTCATCCGCTCTGACTGTCGGAAAAATAGAAGGTGTCGATACGGTTATCCTTGCGCGGCATGGCAAAGGCCATACAATATATCCTACAGGAGTAAATTTCAGAGCAAATATCTACGCGCTTAAAAAAGAAGGCTGTACGCATATACTTGCAACAACTGCGGTAGGCTCCCTCAGAGAGAAAATAAAGCCCGGCGACCTTGTATTCGTTGACCAGTTTATAGACCATACTAAGCACAGGGCACTTACATTTCACGATGAGAAGGTTATACATACACCCATGGCAGAGCCTTTCTGCAAAGAACTGAGGACTCTTTTAGTCAAATCCGCAAGAGAACTTAAGCTGAGGCATCATCCAAATGGGACTGTGATTACAATTGAAGGACCGAGGTTTTCCACAAAGGCAGAATCACACATGTTCAGAAGCTGGGGCGCAGATGTGATAAACATGTCAACCGTGCCTGAGGTGATTCTTGCAAGGGAAATAGGTATATGTTATCAGTCCATTGCAATGTCAACAGATTATGACTGCTGGAAAGAGGGCGAAGAGCCTGTCACATGGGAGATGATACTGGCGATAATGAATAAGAATTCAGAAAATGTTAAGAAGCTTCTTTTAAAAACAATATCAAAGATTAAATATAACGGATGCGACTCTTGCAAATCATAGGAGGGAGATGATGCCGATAAAATCAAAGATACGGACGGTTCCTGATTATCCGAAGAAAGGAATAATGTTCAGGGATATAACAACCCTCATTAAAGACCCTGTCGGCTTCAGGCTTGTTATTGACAGCCTGACGCAGAGATATATAACAGGAGATGTAAAGTTTGATGTGATAGTCGGGATTGAATCGCGAGGCTTTATTATAGGCGGAGCGCTTTCTTACACGCTCGGCAGGGGCTTTGTGCCGATAAGGAAAAAAGGTAAACTTCCAGCTGAAATAATAAAGCATGAATATGAGCTTGAGTACGGAACTGACATTATAGAGATACATAAAGATGCCATAAAGAAGGGCGACCGTGTCCTTCTTGTAGATGACCTTCTTGCAACAGGAGGAACTGCGCTTGCTGCCGCTGCCCTGATAGAAAAGCTTGGGGGCGCTGTCTCTGAGATGTGCTTTATCGTTGACCTTCCTGACGTCGGCGGCAGAAAAAAAGTTGAGGCAAAGGGATACAAGGTTTTTGCGCTTACGGAGTTTGAGGGGGATTGACGTTATGGTGAGCGGCCGGCCTCTTACGGAGGTCCGCGCCACATAGAGTTAGATTGCTGTTCTCCGGCAGTTCGAATACTTCGAACCTTACCTCCGGAGGATCAACTCGCCGATAAGTCCCGTCAACAAGCTTCTCGAAGAACTTCAGGCGAGTCTGCGCCATGTTGATGCAGTATTTTGGATTGAAGTAAAGGTATGCCGATGGAAAGAACTCAGCCGGTCCTTCGGAGACGGTCAGGTCTCGGTTCAACGAAAACCCCAAGTGACCCATCCAATAGCGCAGTAACCATGAAGTCATGCTCGCCCGAGGTTGCATATGCGATGGTCACCGTGTTTCTGATGAATGGGAAAATTGTCCAACGATCCCCATGGACAAAAAATTCAGCCGCTCTTGAATAACCTAATAGGAATGATACCGAATAGAAACGAAGACTATAATGAATTGAAACATTTGAGATTGCCCTTCAAGTTCCCCTTAATACCTGCTATTATAATCTCTAAATGGCACTTGAACCTAAGAAAATCAAAAAGATAATTATCCTTTCAGCTATATCATTTGCCATTTCCCTTGTCCTCTATCTCTCCGGCCTTCTGAACGTCTTTGAGCTAAAGGCATTTGACCTTTTCTCAAAACTTCTGAATCCTTCTAAATCGTCCGGCGATATAGTGATAGTTCAGGTTGACCAGCAGAGCATTGATAACCTGAGCAAAGAAGGCATTAACTGGCCATGGCCGAGGCAGATGTATGCTCCGATGCTCGAATACATGTCAGAGGCTGATGCGGTATTTATTGATATTCTTTATACTGAGCCGTCTTCATACGGAGAGGATGATGACAGGATTTTTGCAAAGGCCATAAAAGATGCCTCGAATGTTTATCTTGCGCTATTTCTTACGAACAAAAAGAGGGAGCTGAGCGCAAAAGATGAGGAGTTCATAAAAAAAATATCAATAAAAGATGATATCAAGCCAGGACTCAGGTTCAGCTCTGCTATTACTCCCATTGATATAATCAAATCCTCTGCTAAAGGCGCTGGCAATGTAACAATCCCCCCTGATGAAGACGGTGTGTACAGAAAAATTCCGCTGGTCTTTAAGATGGGAGATTATACGATACCCCATTTTATACTCAACCATTTGATTCAGAAGGGATCAGTAATTTTTAAAAACGGCTCCATCTTCGCGGGGAATACTGAAATCCCCCTCTCAAAAGATAAAATGATCCTGAGATACTACAGGACAGACAATTCATTTCCCGCCATATGTGCGGTTGATGTGATTAAATCTTATCTGGACAGCAGCGAATCTAAAGAGCCTCTGATAAAAAAAGAATATTTCAAAGGCAAGAAGGTTTTTATCGGCTTGACTGCAGCCGGCCTTTATGACCTTAAGCCGACTTCGATATCTTCTATATCAACAGGGGTTATGATCCATGCCGCTACAATAGACAACATTCTTAATAAAAGTTTTTTCAGGCCTATTGCAGTTGTGTATGTGATTCTTTTCATGCTTTTCATATGTATTTTTATAAGCTATGCTGTTCTGAGGCAGTCCTCTGTTTATGTCAATCTTTCAACTTTTTTTCTTTCATTCGCTGTAACTCTTTTTATTCCGGCAATGCTGTTTAAGAGTGCCTATTATATGCATATACTTTATCCGGCAGCTTCTCTAATCATAAGTTTTCTTGCTGCGACTGTTTACAGCTATGCCACAGAAGGGAAAGAAAGGCGTTTTGTAAGAAGGGCGTTCTCTCAGTATATGGACGAGACCATTGTGGATTACATATTAAAAAATCCCGACGTGATAAAGCCCGGAGGCAGGAGGAAGCGTGTCACTGTTTTCTTTACGGATATCGCGGGGTTTACGACAATTTCCGAGAGCCTTCCTGTGGAAGAGACGGCAAAGATTCTGCACACGGTGCTTAATGAATTTACCGAGGTGATAATAAAGGACAAGGGCGTGATAGACAAATACATAGGAGACGCGATAATGGCGTTCTGGGGAGCTCCGCTTGATACAGAGAGGGATGAGATAAATGCGTGTTACGCTGCCCTGCACTGCATAGAGGCCCTTTCGAAAATTAACAGGAGGTTTAAGGCTGAAGGAATGTCTGAGATAAATATGAGGGTGGGAATAAATTCAGGCGATGCGATTGTCGGAAATCTCGGAAGCGACAGGCTGTTTGATTACACAGTTGTGGGCGATACAGTTAACCTCGCGTCAAGGCTTGAGGGTGCAAACAAAGTATTCAGAACAAAGATTATCATAAGCGAAAGCACATTAGAGAAAACGGGAAACATCTTTTTCACAAGAGCTCTGGGCCTTATAGAGGTTAAGGGGAAGACTAAGCCGGTGAGGATATTTGAACTTGTTGCTGAAAATGAAAAAATGGAGGAAAATAAAAAGGAAGCGGTAAGGCTGTATAATCAGGGGCTGGAATTGTTCAAAAACAGCAGGTTTAATGATGCGCGGGATATTTTTGAGGGCATCCTTAAGAGATTCCCTGATGACGGGCCTTCTGAGTTCTATAAAAAAAGATGTATGCAGGCAATTGAGAATGCACAATTGACCGAAAAATGGGATATAATTAAGTTAACTGAGAAATGAGAAAGATAGCGATACTTATAGGTTTATTACTGACGGTTCTCGTGCCTGCTGCCGATGCCGCGGATACTGCGCGCGTAATTACCAAAGAGAGCGCCATAAGGGCGGACTGCAAATTCTTTTCACCCGTCAGGGCGAAGGTGAAGTACAATGACACGCTTGAGATAATCTCTCAGGAAGGCGACTGGTTCAGGGTCAAATTCAAGAATACAAAGGGATGTATACACAAGAGCGCGATTGAGGAAAAAACTTTCAAGCTTTCAGGTCTGCTCGGTTCTCGTCCGCAGTCAGCAACTGCGGACGAGGTCTCGCTTGCAGGCAAAGGTTTCAACCCTCAGGTAGAAAATTCATATAAGAAAAAGCATCCTAATCTCGATTTCAGGACTGTTGACAGAATAGGCGAGTATACCGTGTCTGAAGGCGAGATGCAAAGTTTCATAACGAGCGGAGGGCTTAACCTGCCGTGATAAAGAGAGCGATATTGATGGTGATTATTTCGGCTGTTCTTGGCAGCTGTGCAACGATGGAGAAGAGCGGAATATCGCCCGACATGATCTTCGCTACCGTTGGAGCCGCGTCAAAGGCTGCGAGGTCTATATCCGAAGATGAGGAGTATTATATAGGCCGTGCTGTTGCGGCAAGCCTTATTTCACAGTTCCGCTTGCTCGAAAACAAGGAGCTCACTGATTATGTGAACCATGTAGGGCAGGCCGTCGCGCTACATTCTGATAAGCCGCAGACATACGGAGGCTACCACTTTGCAATACTTGATTCAAGCGAGATAAATGCATTCGCCTGTCCGGGAGGAATGATATTCATTACAAGGGGAATGTTGAATGCCGTTAGGAACGAAGACGAACTCGCTGCCGTGCTTGCTCATGAGGTTGGGCATATCAGCCATCGGGACGGCATTTCAGCTATAAAGAAGGCAAGATGGACAGAGGCTGTGACAATAATCGGTTCTAAGGCTGCAAGGGAGTACGGCTCCAAAGAACTCTCAAGCCTCGTAAACATCTTTGAAGGCTCTATTGATGATATTGTAAAGACACTTGTGGTGAACGGTTATGGCCAGTCTCAGGAATACGATGCGGATAAGGCTGCGCTTGGTTATCTAGCAAAGGCAGGTTATAATCCCGGAGCTTTAAAGGATTTTATAGGAAGGCTCATAACAAAGGGAAGGGCTACTGAAGGAGGACTGCTTAAGACCCATCCGGCAACGTCCGACAGGTTAAAGGAAGTGGAGAATAACATGCCTTCGGTTAATATAGACCAGTCTTCTGTCCAGCTTAGGGCTAAAAGATTTTTAAGCAGTGTCCGGTGATTTTCATTTATCAATTCTGCATACTATCCGAAATAGCTTTTTAATCTCTCCATGCTCTTTTGAGCGTCTTCCGGATTGTGCGCTTCAAGCGTGTAAATAAGGTCTCTGCCTTTTATGGCTGAGAACAATTTACCAAAATCAAATGTTCCTTTGCCTATTGGAAGATGCTGGTCAGAGGTCTTGTTGTTGTCGTGCAGATGAAGCTCCAAAATATAGGGCTTAAGACATCCCAGCCAATCCTCAAGTGGTACTTTAGAAAAAAGGTTAAAGTGACCAGAATCAAAGCAAATTCCAAAGCTATTATTCTCCATTTTTTCCATCAACATTCTCAGATTTGTCGGCTCATCCTCAAAGATATTTTCAATTGCAATCTTGGCGCCGATTCCCTCCGCTTTTTTCATCAAAGGTTTCCATGTCAGGAGGCTTTGCTCAAGCCAGAGGCCTATGTTTAAGGCATATTTCCATTTCTCATATCCGGAATGGAATACGACACATTTCACTTTTAATTCTTTCGCAATGTCCAGCACATGATTGAACCTTTCCATTGTCACATCCCTGACCTTTGAATCAACTGCGCCCGGTGATAAACCCATAAAAGGGGCGTGGATTGTCAGGGAAGGGTTGTAATCAAACTGATTTTTTAGCTGCAATATGTCTTCTCTGCTTATTGAGTCAAGGGCATTTGATTTAATGTAGAGTTCAAGGTTGAGTTTTTCCTGCCTGATGAACG
>DOHC01000282.1 GCA_003535475.1 Nitrospiraceae bacterium | reverse complement strand
CTCTGGATAAGGCAGAATTCGTACTTTTACAGAACGGCTTAAAGGTAGCTAAGGTTATCCGTGTGCATTCAAATTCTGCGGAGAAAGACAGGGTTATAGCACAGAAACCGGCTCCTGGCGAGAAGATTACTGAAAAGATTACGCTCATTGTCAGTTCAGGGCATTATGAGGCAATTTATTACTGCCCTGATTTTCAGGGAATGATAAAACAGGAGGCTGTGCAGCTTGCGGAAAAACTTGAAATGAAACTTAATGTCACAGGCGCAGGAGAAACTGTGAAATCACAGAAACCCAAGCCCGGAAGCCAGATTAAGACAGGGGATACAATTTATATGATGCTTGAGGGAGAATAAGGGCGAATTCAAAAATCAAAAATTAAAATTCAAAATTGTGGAAGAAGATTTTTTAATAAAAATTCCTTAATTTTACATTTTCAAGTTTCATTTTTAAATTTATATTATAGGAGGTTGAAATGATTAAGATTGCGCCGTCAATACTTTCTGCTGATTTCTTAAGGCTTGGCGAGGAGATAAAGGCAGCGGAGGCTGCAGGGATTGACATGTTTCACATAGATATAATGGACGGCCATTTTGTGCCGAACATAACGATAGGGCCTTCTATTGTAGAAGCAGTTAAAAAGATAGCATCTGTTCCTCTTGATGTGCATTTGATGATAGAAGAGCCTGACAAATACCTGAACGACTTTATAAAGGCCGGGTCGGATTATCTGACAGTGCACTTTGAAGCTGCACTGCATCTGCACCGCACAGTGCAAAAAATAAAAGAGAGCAAGGTAAAGGCAGGAGTATCGCTTAATCCTGCAACTCCGCTTGGCAGCATTAACGATATTATTCAGGATGTTGATTTTGTGCTCCTGATGTCTGTTAATCCTGGCTTCGGAGGTCAGAGCTTTATCCCTCAGGTCATAGACAAGATTAAGGCGTTAAAGAAAATTATTTCGGACAGAGGGCTTAAAACGCTTATTGAGGTTGACGGCGGCGTAAAACCTGATAATGCGAGGGTGGTTGCCGAGGCAGGCGCTGATATGCTTGTCATGGGCTCGGCATTTTTCAGCTCTCATGACTATGCATCGCTTACAAAGAAACTGCGTGAAATACTGGCAGGCGCATGACAGCAGACGGATTTTTTAAGAAAGCAGAGAGATTAAAAAACAGGGCTCGATACAAGGATGCGCTTCTGCTTTTCAAGAGGGCAAAGGGGGCATACGAAAAGGATAACATTGCTGAAGGCAGGCTTCGCTGTTTTATGTCTATTGGAGATGTCTATCGCATGACAGGAAAATTTGAACTTGCGGAAAAGAATTATTCCGAGGCAATAAAGATTAGCAGGAAACTGAAGGACAGGACAACTGCGGCAGATGCTGCGGTTGGTCTCGGCCTTTCAGTAAGGGGGCTCGGCAGGTGGAAAGAGGCGCTGGAGATGTTTTCTCGTCCTGAGAAGTTTTATAGAGAAAGAAAAGACGCTGAAGGAATTGCATTTGTGCTTTGGGCCAAGGCGGGAGCTTTTCGCATCAAAGGGGATGCAGCGGATTCTCTCAAGTCGTTCAAGGAATCACTCAGGCTCTTCAGGACGCTTGGAGACAAGCATGGAATAGGCTATAACCTGTGCGGGCTTGGAGGCGTGAGCAGGGTGGCAGGGCTGTTCGGCGATTCCTTTAAATATTACACTGCCGCCAATAAATTATTTTCCGGATTAAGTGATACATTCGGGATTGCGTATTCCCACTGCGGCACCGGGAATGCCCTGAGAATGAAGGGTGATTACTCAGGCGCTCTGCTTCATTTCAGAAAGGCAACGGCTCTTTACAGGAAGATAGGCGATATTGTAAGTTTCTCATACACTCTCTGGAGCCTCGGCAAGACTTACACTATGCTTGGCAGGCTTGATAAGGCAGCGGAGTATTTTAAACAGGCGCAAGGTTTTTTCAAAAAGACAAAAGATCCAAGGGGAATTATATACTGCAAGCTCGGTATGGGCGAGGTAGAATTTTTAAGGGGCAGGATTTCTTCTGCGCTGGCGAATCTGAATGCTGCGTTCAGGGATTCTCTTTTCCATGGATTTTCCGTCGAGAACTGCCATGCTGATGCATTGTTATCGTTTGTAAATAAAAAAAATGGAAAGAATGGAAACAGGTGTTATAATAAACTCGGATTGAAACTCAAGTTCCAATCCATACCGTTTAATATTCCATAAGCAAGTGTCAGTCAACAGTGACAGTAAACAGTTAAAAGACTGACACTGATAACTGACACTGAAGTGGGGGCAGATGTGAGAGTTCTGAATCTTCCTAATTCTCTTACAATAGCAAGAATAGTAATGATCCCTCTTTTTACAATAGCGGTNNTATGCGCTTTACATGTTTATTGTTGCTGCACTGACAGATGCCCTTGACGGATTTATTGCAAGGCTTACCAATCAAAAGACGGAGCTCGGAACATTTCTTGACCCCCTTGCGGACAAATTTCTTCTTGTTACGTCATTTATCCTTTTTTCGCTAAACGATTTGGTGCCTAAGTGGCTTGCAATAACCGTGATAAGCAGGGATGTTATCGTGGTAATAGGATGGGTGCTTGTTTATCTGATAACGCATACATCAA
>DOHC01000132.1 GCA_003535475.1 Nitrospiraceae bacterium | reverse complement strand
TTGTAATGCTATCCTGATCTGCCTTAAGCCTGTGAAGTTCATCGGCAATGTTAAGGGCTGCCAGAATAGATGCCTTAAGCGGAGCAACGTTCGGCGCGTTGTTGTAAACCTCTTTTATCTTTGCATCTACAAAGGCTGCGATTTTCTGTATATGCTCCTCAGGGGCGTCGCCCTTTACCGTATATTTCTGACCGAGGATATAAACATCTATGCTGCTCATGCTACACGACCTCTAAGGCGTCGAGTTCATCCAGCAGGCCTTCAACCTGACTCTTTATGGCGGTCTTTTCCGCCTGCAGTTTTTCTATCTCATGGTCTTTATCAGAGAGCCTTGCCTCAAGTTCTTTTATCCTGAGTTCAAGAGCCGCTTTTTCTTCCTTCAATGTCTTCACTTTCTCTATAGCGCCTGTTATTTTGTCCTCGAGATTTTTCAGCCTGTCCAATGGCGTAACCTCCTTTTTATTGCTGATTTCCTTCCCGCCGCTTTTTTTTACCGGCGGAGCATCATCAAACAGAGTCCTGTTTTGTTTCATGATGTTTAAGATACCAAGACGCTATTGTGTATTGCAAGTATCATTAAGGAATTTCCGGAACACCTTTTTCGCCGGCATATTTATGATACTCAAAATAAGTTGTAATAACGCGCTTGGTATAGCTCTTAGTCTCCTCGTAAGGAATGTCCTCAATGAATTCGTCAAGTGATTTATAGTTGCCTGCCTTCTGCCATTTCCTCACGACCTCCTCTCCTGCGTTATAAGCTGCGATAGCTGGGGGCAGCGAGCCGAACTCTTTTAACAGGGAGGTTATGTAATATGAGCCGAGATTTATGTTTGCCTTTATGTCAAATATATGATCATGCGATTTTATGTTCAGATTTACCTTTTTGTCTATGGCGTAGGCTGTCTGCGGCATCATCTGCATGAGCCCGAGAGCTCCTGCCTGCGAGCGCGCCTGCGCGTCAAAACGGCTTTCCTCTCTCATGATGGAAAGAATGATAAACGGGTCAACGCCATATCTGTCGGAGGTCTCCTTTACAATATGCCAGTGGGCAAGCGGATACAAAATATCGCGCACAGCTTCTCTGGACGGCAGCCGTGAGAGCAGAGTCAATGCCGTCCTGTATTCCCCGCATTCCTGCAGTTTGAGGGAAACGGATATGAGTTCATCAGGATTCGTAGTTTTTCTGGCTATAGAGGACAGTTCTGTTGCAGCCTCTTTTGTCATGCCGGTTTCAAGAAGTATTTCAATCCTCTCAGACTTGAAAGGCTTATATCCAGAGGGTTCGAGGTTTGGATTGCCTTCGCTTGATACCTTGACCCCTTGACCTCTTGCCCCCTTTTCGATCCTGTGATTGGTTTTTATCTGCGGAAGGATGCTGTAAAAATCCTGTGTTTTAACCGCAAGCTGTTTGTAGATATGGTCTGCATTTCCGCCTGTCCTTTCAAGAGACTGAGCCTTCCAGTAGAGGTATTTTGAGCTGCCATAGCTGTCGTAAAGATCCGTGAAGGCATCAAGGGCTTTCTGATAGCTGCCGGCGCGGTAATATGTCCATGCGATGCCCCATTGAGCGCTTTCAGCCTCGGACGGATATTTCTCCTTTATTGTTTGATATAAATTCAGCGCCTCGTTAATTTCGCTGTTTCTTCTTTTGTCCAATGCCGCCAATATCAGAAGCGAGCCTGTCCTTTTATCCCCCATCAAAGACAGTTTCTTGATGACGGCTTCAAATGAGGTTTTGTCTCCACTCCTGTAAAGCGCCTTTGCCTTCAGATAATGATCTCCTGCTTTTTCATACGCATCTGCTGACTCTTTATAGCGCTTTTGCTTAAATAACACATGACCAAGCTTTTTAATGATTTCTATCCTTCGCTGCCCGTCATCTTTTGCCAGCGCATCTCTCAATGCGGATTCTGCTTTTTTAAACTCCAGCGCATTTGTTAGATTAGCCGCCTTTTCAATAATATCCTGCAGGGTAATATCAGAAGCTGTCAGATCATTGAATGCTATTTTTGACAACATCCCATCGCTGCTGAGGTAGATGTTTTTAAAAACTGCCTTTGCCCTTTCTGTTTCCCCTTTATCCTTGAGGCGCTGTGCAAACAGGAATTTCATCTCATTGTCTTCAGGATAATCCCTGACATAAGACTCAAGAATTTCCGCATCATAAAACATTGCGCCTGATGAAATAAGATTTTTGATTTCCAGCCCCCGCGCCCTTTTACGCAATGGGGATAACGGATAATCTTTTAAAAGCTCTTTTATTCTTAAATCAGACTCGCTGATATTGCCTGATTCGCTGTATGCCCTTGACAGATAAAAAAGTATGTAATCCCTGACAACAGGAAGTCTTTTGTACGCCTCGGAGAGGTTCTCAATTGCCCCGGCATATCTGCCGGCATCGAATTCGCTTTTGCCCTTTATGAAAAAAGGCTTCCCGTCTGTATCTTCACCCGAGGCAGCGCTGAAAATAACAAGGAATACAGCTAAAAACAGAAAGCTTTTCTTCATAAAACTATCATAACCAAATACGGCCATTTTCAGCAATAAAGGAAGTAAACAGCAATAGAATATTTTAAGAGGCATGTGGTATATTTTAGTATGATTAAAGACCTCAGGCTTCACGGAAATCTCGGACCTGTCGAATTTTTCGCATTTGTCGGTGGAGCGAGCGTTGAAAGCACTTATTTCTACGAAGAAACAGCTTCGAACATAAGATTCTTCTCAAAGGGCAACGAATTCACTATCTCCGGCGAAAGTGTGCATTATAAAGGCACAGGCGGAAGTTTTTGCGAATATATGTTCGGCGTTGAAAAAGCGCTCAAGGACATGATAAAAGGAGAGGTCTCAAACAGGCTGATTATGTTCGGAGCATTCCTTGATGAAAGCGAAAAGATTGTATTCACAAATGATACAGAGGGCAGCGAATCTTTTTACAGGCTTTTTCTGCAGGGCAATGCAGTGAAGAATTATTATTTTTTTGTGTCTTCAGACCACAGGGCAGAGCACAAAAAGAGGCAGGAGCATATATTGAGGTCTGCCGGCAAGTTTTTAAAAAGAACTGAATTTGTCGGCAGCGATAAGGATACCGAGCTGATGAATGATTTCATACATGAACTCGGGGAACAGAAATCAACTTTATTCATGTTTAAGATAATCCACAAGGAAAATGAGGAATTCTACAAGGCATTTGAAAATTTCTACTCCAGCGAAAGAGCGCTGACTCCGCAGGAAGAACTTTACCTTGAAGACATAGTTGCAAGATACGGAATAGACAGCTATCAGCAGGAGAGGATGAAGATTGACATAATGTACAAGCATCCTGAAAACAGGTGCGTTGTTGACGAATACAGGGACATTCTCCTGAACAGCATCTCCAAAGAAAGTCTTGAACAGGCAGAGATTGCGAGGCTGGGAAGGCTGAGGACTCTCAGTATCAGGAATAATATACCGAGCGTGCTTTTTGATACGCTCGACGAACTCCTGCTCGGAGGCAAAAAGCTGCAGGATATGAAAGAGTCGGATTATCTTAAAGAAGCAAGGTCTGTACTTGAAACCCTGTTCTTTAAAGACCCTTCGCTCAAAAAACACATAATAAATGAAGATATTGTGAGGCTGATAAAGGCAAAACATAAGGCATATTCTCAGAGCGACATGAGCTTTGAACAGGTGCTTCTTGATGTAGGCAGGGCATGCGATGAGATTGCACGCGAGACAGATGATTTCAGCATCTTTGAAGAATTCAGTTCGATACTTACATACTTTGACAGATACGATAATGTCCATGCGTTGCTCAGCCAGACAGCTTTCATGGAAAACATGGATTTTGCAGAGGACTCTCTCAGAAGCCTCATCGGCAATAAGAATGAATTTGATAAACTTGATAAGGCGCTCTTTGACGAGGTGGTCATAAGAGAACTCCTTCACAACAAGTATATAACATCCTACGGCAGGAGAAAGATTAATGCGATACTCAAGGGAATTGCGAAGATTTCCGATGGAGACGCGTCCCTGAGGGATGTGGTTGCCGAACTCAGGATGATCAGGGACGAAGAGAGGCTTTATCATCAAGTCCATGCCGCGCTCAAAGAAAGGATGCGGAGCTTCTATCCTAGACTCAATACAAAAGAGGGCAGGGCTGAGATACGAGAGGATACAGAAAGGGAGCTTGCGGAAGAAGGTTTTGCAAGAAAAGTGCCCCAGAAATTATTTGAGAAAACACTTCTGGACCTCAGAAAAGAATCATTCTATCTGAAACATCTCCTCCCAATAATTATAGAAAAGAAAGATATAAACCTGAGAGAAGACTTTCTCAAAAACAGCGGCCTTGACAGATTTTATATTGAAACAATAGAAAAAGAATACTTTGATGGTAAAGGCATTGATGCCGCTTTGCTTGAGCAGATAAGAGGAGCAAGAGAATTTTTAGAGGTTGAAAATTGAGAAAGAAAGGAGTGGAGCGATAGTGATGAAACTGAATAAGGATATCCTGACCTTGATCGGCAATACGCCTATGGTAAAGATTAACCGCTTATGTCAGGCGGATGACGCTGAGGTCTGGGCAAAACTTGAGGGCTGCAACATAGGCGGTTCTGTGAAAGACAGAATCGCCCTTTCAATGATAGAGTCGGCTGAGAAGAGAGGAATGCTTAAACCCGGAGGGACAATCATAGAGCCTACAAGCGGCAATACAGGAATAGGGCTTGCAATGATAGCGGCAGTAAAGGGGTATAAACTAATCCTTACAATGCCTGAGACAATGTCAATGGAAAGAAGGCATCTGCTTCAGGCTTATGGCGCAGAGCTTGTTTTGACAGAAGGCAAGAGAGGGATGATGGGAGCTGTTGAAAAGGCAGAAGAGATTTACAGGGCAAGCACAGGTTATTTTATGCCGCAGCAGTTTGAAAATCCTGCAAACCCTGAGATACATAGAAAGACAACCGCAATTGAGATACTTGATGCGCTTGGCGCTGTGCCTGACGGGTTTGTGGCAGGCGTTGGCACAGGCGGCACAATAACAGGCGTTGGCGAGATGTTGAGGAGTAAAAACCCTGACGTATGGATAGTCGCGGTAGAGCCCGCAGCCTCACCTGTTCTTTCAGGCGGAAATCCAGGCCCCCACAAGATTGCAGGAATCGGAGCAGGCTTTTTCTCCGTAGTCTTAAACACAAAGATATACAACGAAGTTATCCCTGTAACAGACGCGGATGCGGCTGAGACAGCAAGACAATTATCCCTTAAAGAAGGGCTTCTCTGCGGAATATCATCAGGAGCAGCAATGTGGGCTGCATTAAGGGTTGCCAAAAAAATGGGGAAAGGGAAAAAGGTTGTCGTGATATTGCCTGACAGGGGAGAGCGTTATCTGAGCACCGGGCTTTTTGCATCAGAGACACCGTAAGGTAAAGAAAAAATATTTATGGCTGACACAAACAGAGCGCTAAATGAAGAGCTTCTTGGGGCATTTTATCTTGTTATAACTGACTTCAGGCTTGGGCTTACAGATGAGGTGACATTTACAGAAAAACTTTTCAGGATTGCAGAGAGATATGAAAGAAATACAATCAAAACTTCCAGCGGAAAACAGAAGGATTTGTTTTGACTACTCACTGTAATTTATCGTGCATTTTATAGAATCAAATGAGAGGAGTATCCTTTTTTCTTTCTCTGCACGTTCAGGAGAAAGTGTTTTTAATTCAATCTTGCTGATGAGTTTAGTCAGTTCATTTCTTGAAGGAATGGATTCCATGCCCTCACTGATAACCCTGCCTGTTAATGTATCAAGGATTATTGCATCTACAGCATCTGTCACAACTGCAAAAGGTATCTGATAAGAGTCAAGCACACGCGCACATGCGACTGCCTGTCTTTCCCTTGAGACCAGCGCGCCGACAGAACATTTAATTAAGACAAGTCTTTTGCCGTCAATGCTTATTACAATATCCGTTCTTGATTTGCACCTTTCATTGCCAATCAAAACTTCAAATTCCCTGTCTTTCTCTATCTCGCCTTTAGAATAGCCTTTTTTCTCAAGAAGGAATTTTTCTATATCCTGCCTCACTGCGGACAGTTCTGATTCAGCGGCGTCAATCTCTTTTTTAATCAACGCCTCCATCGCCTCTTCTTTGTTTCCAAACCCATCAGGAAGTTTATATTTCATTTGTCCTCTTATAATTAATCTTCCCCAAATAGCTTGTTCATAAGGAGGCTGTATCTGTTTTTCGGCAATATTAAACTATCTCTGTAAGACTGCAAGTGTTCGTTCAATATATTATGGCGTTACAATTTCTCAGGGGGCTATCCGCTCCACTTCGTAGAGACTTCAGCCCCTAT
>DOHC01000265.1 GCA_003535475.1 Nitrospiraceae bacterium | reverse complement strand
AAATATGCCGAGCTTGTATATTACGGATACTGGTTCTCCCCTGAGAGAAAAATGCTCCAGACAATGATAGATGAAACTCAGGAAAATGTCACAGGCGCGGTGAGGCTTAAGCTTTACAAGGGAAACTGTCAGGTTGTCGGAAGGAAATCACTGAAATCACTTTATCAGCCCGAACTTGCTACTTTTGAGGCAGAGAAGGTTTACAATCAGAGGGATGCCGAGGGATTTATAAAGTTGAATGCATTACGCTTGAAAATAAACTCAAAGGTGAGGTTTAAGAGTTAGGAGTCAATAATTTCTGAATATAACTATTGAGAACTGCATAATAAATGTTCTCTGTTTCGTCATTCCCGTGAAAACGGGAATCCAGACGCTGTTGTGGAAGCCTCTTAATGCTGGATTCCGCATCAAGTGCGGAATGACAAGAATACTATGAGCATAGGACGTTAATATTACAGGCATCAATAATAGAACTTCTATTTTTTCACTTTTAACTTTACACTTATAAAATTATGTCTGACCCTAAATTCTGGATTGCGCTGAGTGATGTGCCTGATATCGGGCCTGTGACAGCAAGAAAACTGTTCGCTATCTATAAAAAACCCGAGGCAGTCTTTAAAGCACCGTATAAAGAACTGGCCAACATCCATGGCATAGGCACTGCAAAAGCAAAAAACATAAAAGAATATTCAGAATGGGAAAAGATAGATACTCAGCTTAAAAAACTTGACGCCACCGGAATAAAAATAATTACTTTCAGCAATAAGGATTATCCTGAAACGCTTAAGAATATAGAAGACGCTCCGATTGTACTTTACATCAAAGGGATAATCCAGAAAGAAGACAGATACGCTGTTGCAGTTGTCGGTTCAAGAAAATACAGCTCGTATGGAAAACTTGCCGCTGAAAAATTATCCTCCGAGCTTTCCTCCATGGGATTTACCATTGTGAGCGGAATGGCAAGGGGAATTGATACGCTGGCGCACGTTGCTGCTATTAATTCCGGCGGCAGAAGCATTGCTGTTCTGGGCTCAGGGATTGACGTGCCATATCCTCCTGAGAACAGGGGGTTAATGGAAAAACTATCAGACTCAGGATGTGTTATAAGCGAATTTCCGCCTGGCACACCGCCTGAAAGAGAAAATTTCCCGAAAAGGAACAGGATAATAAGCGGATTGTCTCTTGGTGTTCTTGTTGTGGAAGCGACTGCTGACAGCGGCTCATTGATAACAGCAACTTATGCCGTAGAACAGGGCAAAGAGGTTTTTGCAGTGCCCGGCGGTATTAATTCTGCAAACTCAAAAGGCACGAATGACCTGATTAAGAAAGGGGCAAAACTCGTGCAGAGCGCAGAGGATATAATAGAAGAACTTGCGCCTGTCCTAAAGGGTTACATACGGACAAGGGAAAAGGCAAACATAGAGCTTCCGGTTGAGGAAAAGAGACTTTGTGATATAATGACAGCAGAACCTAAGCATGTTGATATGCTTTCAAGAGAAAGCAAGATGCCTGCACAAAAGGTGCTTGGAATCCTTCTTAGCCTTGAATTAAAAGGGATTGTGAAGCAAGCAGAAGGAAAGAAATTTTTCCTTGCATAAAGATAAGATACTACCCTGCAACAAGCTGCGCGGTAGAGATCCAAAACAGTATGTCATTCCCCGACTTGATCGGGGAATCCAGAAACTATAATACTGGATTCCCGCATTCGCGGGAATGACAAAAAAAGAGAATAAATTGTAATTTTGCTTTTTGAATTTTATATCTGTTGGAGGTAATTGAATAAATGAATTCCGTAGTTATTGTTGAGTCACCCGCAAAATCAAGAACGATAAACAAAATCCTCGGTAAGGATTTTATAGTAACGGCATCTATCGGGCACATAAAAGACCTTCCCAAAAAAGAATTGGGTGTTGATATTAAAAACAATTTCGACCCCCAATACATTGTCATTCCCGGGAAAGAAAAAGTCATAAAAGAGTTAAAGCAGATTGCCATGAAAGCGGACAGGATTTATCTCGCCACAGACCATGACAGAGAAGGAGAGGCAATTGCATGGCATATAGCATCTGAAATCTCAAATTCCAAATCTAAAATTCCAAATGAAAAAATTTACAGAATTATATTCAATGAAATTACAGAAAAGGCTGTCAAAGAGGCAATAAAGCATCCTGAACGCATTAATATGAATAAGGTTGATGCACAGCAGGCAAGAAGAATCCTCGACAGGCTTGTAGGTTACGGATTAAGTCCGCTTCTGTGGAGAAAGGTAAGAAGGGGACTCAGCGCAGGAAGGGTTCAGTCTGTTGCCGTAAGGCTCATTGTTGAGAGGGAACGCGACATATCCGCATTTAAAAAAGAGGAGTACTGGTCTATCAATGTGCGCTTTGAAGGGTCAACCCCTCCGGAGTTCTGGGCAAAGCTGTCTAAATTAGTGCAGAAGTCTGAGGCAGAAAGCGGTAAATTTCTTGTCCCTGACAAATCAACCGCCGATGCAGTCACCGAAGAATTAAAAGATAAAAAATTTATACTCAAAAAAATAGAGAAAAAACTTAAAAAGAGAACGCCCTATCCTCCTTTTATCACAAGCACTCTTCAGCAGGCAGCAGCCCGTGATCTCAGATTTACGGCAAAAAGGACAATGCTTGTCGCTCAACAGCTCTATGAAGGAGTTGAAATCGGCAAAGAGGGAGCAGTCGGCTTAATCACATACATGAGAACTGATTCATTCCGAGTTGCACAAGAGGCTCATGAGTGGGCAAGAAAATTCATAGAAAAGACATTCGGCAAAGACTATCTCCCTGAGAAGCCTCCTCTTTATAAGAGCAAGGCATCTGCGCAGGAAGCGCATGAGGCAATAAGGCCTACATACGCCAATAGAACACCTGAAGATGTAAAACAGCATCTTACAAAAGAGCAATATGCGCTTTACACACTCATCTGGAACCGCTTTATTTCAAGCCAGATGTCGCCTGCACAGCTTGAGCAGACAGTATTCATCATAGAGGCTGTGAAACTGAACCCCATTGTTTCAGAAAAAAAAGGTGACGGAGAATTTGCAGAACTGCGAGCGTCAGGCACAGTGATACGGTTTAACGGTTTCATGGCATTATACACAGAAAGCAGGGAAGAAGCAGCGGATGAAGATGAACGGATACTCCCCTCTCTGAAAGAGGGAGGAAAACTCAGGCTGCTTGAACTTCAGCCCAAACAGCACTTTACACAGCCTCCGCCGAGATATTCCGAGGCAACGCTTATAAAGACGCTTGAAGAGAAAGGGATAGGAAGGCCAAGCACCTACGCTGCAATACTGTCCACAATACAGGACAGAAAATATGTGCAGAAGGACACCGGAAAATTCGCTCCCACAGAACTTGGGGTTGTCGTCAACGACCTTCTGGTGGACAGATTTTCAGACGTTCTGGATATAGGTTTCACCGCATCCATGGAAGATAAGCTTGACAGCATTGAAGAAGGAAAAATGAAATGGGTCAAGGTAGTTAAGGATTTTTATAAGCCGTTCAGCCGCGACCTTGAAGATGCAAAAAAAACACAGCAGAGAGTAAAACCTGAAGATATACCAACAGACGTAAAATGTGAAAAATGCGGAAAACCAATGGTCATCAAATGGGGAAGGAACGGAAAGTTCCTTGCCTGTTCAGGCTATCCCGAATGCAAGAATACAAAAAATTTTGTAACTGAAGAGAACGGCAATATAAAGGTTGCAGAAGAGAAGTTTGAGACGACCGATGAAAAATGTCCCAAGTGCGATTCACCGATGGTGCTTAAATCAGGCAGATTCGGGGAATTCCTCGCATGCTCAAAATATCCTGAATGCAAGACAACAAAAGCGATCGCCACTGGGATAAAATGTCCTGAAGACGGAGGAGATATTGTCGAGAGACGGTCTAAAAAGGGAAAGGTCTTCTGGAGCTGCGGCAATTATCCCAAGTGCAAATTTGCATCGTGGTATAAACCGGTGCTTAAAAAATGCCACCAATGCAACGCTGATTTCCTTTTTGAAAAAAGACTCAAGGGAGGCGCTATAATACTCCAGTGCCATAAAAAAGATTGCGGATACAAAGAAGAGGTCAATCAATTAGAAGAGTCAACGGCATAGCCAATAAAAGACCCTTGATTATAGGCATCGGCGGCAGCCACAGCGGAGCCGGCAAGACCACTGTAGCAGAAACATTGCTTAAGCACTTTAATGAAGAGCATTCAGCATTCAGCATTCAGCGTTCAGCGAAAAACTCCGAACTCAGCAGGGGCTGGGGCGCAATCAAATACACAAAAACAGCCATTTACGCCTCAATAATTGATGACCTGGAGACATTAACACAGGAAAGCAAAGATACTGCAAGGCTCATCAATGCAGGCGCCGAAAAAGTGCTCTGGGTTCAATCGCCCTCTGAAGAGCTCAAAGAGGTTCTTTCCATGGCTGTTGACAGGCTTTCACATCTCAGAGGGATAATAGTGGAAGGCAACAGCGCAATTGAGTTTTTAAAACCTGATATTATAATATTTGTATCTGGAAGGCATGGCGGCGCTTTAAAGAAAAGCGCTGAAAGAGTTCTTGAAATGGCAGATATAATTTTATATCAGGACGAGCCTTCCATAAAACTGTCTGCAAAGGCAAAGAGATTTAAGGTTGTTTTTACGCCGATGTCAGGATTTGATGAATGCTTGGATTACGTTAAGAAATTATTACTACGAAATACACAGGAGCATTAGGCTCAAAAAATGGCATAAAATGTCATTCCAGCTTGTCGGGAATCTTTCTTGAAGACTGATTCTGGACAAGCCAGAATGACAGATAAGGAGTATTTTCAGGTGAAAAATAAACTATTAGAAGAAGAGATTAAGAGAAAGGCTGTCAAAGGCAAACTTTCATGCAGCGCTGCAAGGAAAATCGCAGAGGAGACTGGAGTGACCTATAAAATTGTCGGTAATGCCGCTGACAGGCTCAAGATAAAAATCACAGACTGCCAGCTTGGTTGTTTTTGATGATTACACTTTTTTTTGAACTTGCACTGACATTTTATTTTACAGCAACGATAATCAGCGTTGTTGAACTCTTCAGGAGTTCAAAGGCAACAACAAAAATAATGCTGCTCTTTGTTGCAGCCGGTTTTGTTCTGCACACTATAAGCATCGTCCTGCGTTATGCCGATGCAGGCCGTATGCCGGCAGTGAATCCTCACGAAGCAACGTCTTTTTTTTCGTGGTGTACAGTACTTATATTCCTCATCCTTGAATTCAGATACAAGATAGGGCTCCTCGGTTCATTCATTATGCCTCTCGTCTTTGTCCTGATGCTTTCATCTGCAATGCTGCCAAGGGAGATCAAGCCTTTAAGCCCTGAACTCCGGAGCTACTGGCTCAGCATTCATACGATACTCGCGTTCATAGGCAATGCAGCATTCGCAATGGCATCAGGCATAGGAGTCATGTATCTGATTCAGGAGCGCTATGTAAAATCAAAACACCCAAGCGGGTTGTTTCAGAGGCTGCCGAGCCTTCAAATCCTTGACGAGATAAACTACAGGCTGATAACAATCGGCTTCCCTCTGCTTACGCTTGCAATAATAACCGGAGCGCTCTGGGCACAGAGCGCATGGGGAAGCTACCTGAGAGGAGATTTCCGTGTGGTATGGGCAATTATCACATGGCTTACATACGCCGTAGTCCTGCATACGCGTCTTTTAGCGGGATGGAGAGGAAAAAGGGCTGCGATACTCTCTATCATCGGGTTCATTACAATCCTTATCGCATTCTTCGGGATTAAATTAATCAAAAAAGGTCTTCATGTTTTCCTATGAATATTCTTATTGTAGGGCTCAATCATAAAACTGCTGATGTAGACATCAGGGAAAAACTTGCCTTTAACGGACAAAAACTTAAGGAAGGCCTACGGAGTATTAAAACCCTTCCTGATGTAAAAGAGGCTGTCATCTTATCAACATNNACAATAAAAAATTTCATCTCTGAGTTTCATGGAATTGACAGGAGCGCACTTGAAACATCATTTTACACATACGAAAACATAAACGCTGTCAGGCATGTCTTCAGGGTTGCATCAAGCCTTGATTCAATGATTGTCGGCGAACCTCAGATACTCGGTCAGATTAAAGATGCGTTTGATTTTTCACTCCAGAAAAAAGCAACAGGGATACTGCTCAATAAACTTATGAAGAAGACACTCTCTGTTGCCAAACGGATACGCACAGAGACAAAGATTGCTGAAAACGCAGTGTCAATAAGCTTTGCTGCCGTTGAACTCGCAAAAAAGATTTTTACGGACCTTTCAACAAAATCATTCATGCTTCTCGGCGCCGGTGATATGGCAGAGCTTGCGGCAAGACACCTCATGAGCAGCGGAGTTAGAGAAGTCCTCGTTGCAAACAGAACCTATGAGACGGGCTGCGAACTTGCAAAGGAATTCAAC
>DOHC01000036.1 GCA_003535475.1 Nitrospiraceae bacterium | reverse complement strand
CTATGCCTACGATGACATCTTTTGATTTTACGGTAAATCTTCTGCGGATTGTTTTCAGAAGGGATAATTCGCCAATAGCAGAAAGTTTCATTTCTTCTTCAGCGCTACTTTAAGCACATCATCCATTGTATCGGCAAAGATGAATGTCAGGTCTTTCTTTACGTATTTCGGAATATCTTCAAGGTCTTTTTTATTTCTTTTCGGAATAACGATATGTTTTATTCCCATTCTCTTTGCCGCTAAAGCCTTCTCTTTGAGTCCGCCTATCGGAAGCACCCTGCCTCTCAATGTTACTTCGCCTGTCATTGCGAAATCCTTTCTTACAGGTTTTCCAGTAAGCGCCGATGCAATGGCAGTTGCCATTGTTATGCCTGCTGAAGGCCCGTCTTTGGGTGTTGCGCCTTCAGGGACATGTATGTGTATATCTGTCTTTGAGAAGATCTCATCCTTTATTCCGAGCAACTTAGCCTTTGAGCGGACATAGCTTAAAGCTGCCTGCGCAGACTCCTTCATAACGTCTCCGAGCTGGCCTGTCAGCGTGAGACTGCCCTTGCCCCTCATTGTTGTAGCCTCAACATAGATTATGTCGCCTCCCGACTCTGTCCATGCAAGGCCGGTTGAAACGCCGACTTCGTCTTTTTCCATCTCTTCTTCGAGAAGGTATTTTGGGATGCCGAGAAATTTATGCAGATTTCTTGAAGTTATAAGAAAATTTTTCTGTTTCCCCTCTGCTATTTTCTTTGCGACTTTTCTGCAGAGATTGGCTATCTCCCTTTCAAGGTTTCTGACACCTGCCTCTCTTGTATACTGAGATATTATTGTAAGAACTGCAGAGTCTGCTATCTTCAACACCTTGTCTGTTATCCCATGTTCTTCAAGCTGTTTCGGGATAAGATAATTTTTTGCAATGCCGAGCTTTTCCTCTGACGTATATCCCGAGAGATGAATTATCTCCATCCTGTCGCGCAAGGGGCTTGGTATTGTGTCAACAAGGTTCCCTGTTGTTATGAACATCACTCTTGAAAGGTCGAAGGGAACTGTAAGGTAATGGTCAACAAAGGTGTTGTTCTGCTCAGGGTCAAGCACCTCAAGAAGCGCTGATGAGGGGTCTCCCCTGAAGTCCATTCCAATCTTGTCTATCTCGTCAAGCATGAAAACAGGATTGTTTGTGCCGGCTGTTTTTATGCCCTGTATCATCCTGCCGGGGAGGGATCCGACATATGTTCTTCTGTGCCCTCTAATTTCGGCTTCGTCCCTGACCCCGCCTAAAGACATGCGGACGAATTCCCTTCCGAGCGACCTTGCGATGGATTTACCCAGCGATGTCTTCCCAACTCCCGGAGGGCCTATAAAACAGAGTATAGGGCCTTTCATCTTTTCTTTCCTCAGCTTTCTTACGCTGAGATATTCAAGTATCCGCTCTTTTACCTTCTCTAAGTCATAGTGGTCGTCATCAAGCACTTTTTTTGCCGCTTTTATATCAAGATTGTCTTTTGTCTGTTTTGACCACGGCAGTTCAACCATCCATTCAAGATATGTCCTTACAGTTCCTGCCTCGGCGCTGTCAGGGTGCATCTTCTCAAGGCGCTTAAGCTGCTTCTCGGCCTCTTTCTGAACTTTTTCAGGCATCCCTGCTTCCAAAATCTTTTTCTTGAATTCCTTTATCTCTTCCGAGCGCTCATCAATGTCGCCAAGCTCTTTCTGTATAGCCTTCAGTTGTTCTCTGAGGAAATATTCCCTCTGATTCTTGTCTATCTCACCCCTGACTTCTGTCTGGATTTTCTGCTGTACGGTCAGAAGCTCTATCTCTCTGCTCAGTATTTCACTGACTTTTTTCAGCCTCTGGACAGGCTCGGTTATTTCAAGCACTTCCTGCGCCTGCTCTGTCTTTAATCCGATGTTTGAGGCTATGAGGTCGGCAAGTTTTCCGGGATCTTCAAGATTTTCAATCACAATCATAATATCAGGGAGTATTGTTTTGCCGAGAGAAACTGTTTTGTCTATCTGTTCTTTTACAGTTCTCATTATCGCTTCAGTCTCTATCGTTATTTCTTCGGGCTGAGTATCTGTTATTTTTTCTATGCTTGCAGTAAAGAACGGTTCTTCCTTGAGAAATTTTACTGTCTTTGCCTTGGTCAGCCCCTGCACAAGTACCTTGACTCTCCCGTCAGGGAGTTTCAGCATCCTCATGATGAGCCCGACAGTGCCTACAGGATAGAGGTCGGAAGGCGACGGATTCTCAGCATTAAGATCTCTCTGCGTGAGGAGCATAACCATTTTGTTTGTGCCTAATGAATGCTCTATAGCCTTTATAGACATTTCTCTTCCCACAAAGAGAGGCAGTATCATGTAAGGAAAGACAACTATGTCCCTTATAGGAAGCACAGGCAGGCTTTGAGGAATTTCAATCTCTTTTTCTTTTTCTTCTTTTTCCGCTGCTTTTGCCATTCTTATCTCCTGAATGCAGGGTGCGAATCCGGCAGTTAATTTACCTGAATCCTTGACCCTTTATTTTTTAATCATTGCCGCTATACCAAGCAGATATTCGGCAAACGGCTTTGAGACCTCCTGATTTTTCAGGGCAAAGTTGACCGTTGCCTTAAGATAACCGAGTTTGTCTCCTGCGTCATACCGCAGGCCTTTGAAAATATAACCGTAAATGGGTTCTTTTTTAAGAAGTTTTTTGAGTCCGTCTGTCAGTTGTATCTCTCCGCCCCTGCCCGGAGGCAATTTCTCGAGTACGCCGAAGATCTGCGGTGTGAGAATGTATCTGCCTATTATTGCAAGGTTGGACGGCGCTTTTTCTTTTGCAGGTTTTTCAACGAGGCTGCTGATTTTATATACCCCTTTGCCGCAAGATTCCCCCTCTATTACGCCGTATTTATGTATCTCTGTCATTGGAACTTCTTCGAGCGCGAGTATCGGACAGCCAAGTTTTTCATACAGCACCATCATGTCTCTCAGCAGCGTTTCTTCCGGAGCGATTACATCATCGCTCAACAGCACTGCAAATGGCTCATCCTTTACAAACGGCCTTGCGCAGAGGATTGCATGTCCGAGGCCGAGCGCTGCCCTCTGCCTTATGTATGCGAAGTTCAAATGGTTGAGCTTTGTTATTTCATCAAGAAGTTTTTTCTTATCCATCTTCCTGAGATTTTCTTCAAGTTCGTATGCTGAGTCAAAATGGTCTTCAATAGAGCGCTTATATTTGCCTGTGATTATTATGATCTCTTCAATATTGCATGCGATTGCTTCTTCTACAGCATACTGTATCATCGGTTTATCAACAATCGGGAGCATCTCCTTGGGCGATGCCTTTGTCGCCGGCAGAAACCTTGTGCCGAGCCCGCCTGCAGGGAATAAAGCCTTCCTTATTTTTTTACGCATTTTTTCCTTCATAAAAATTAGACTACTGTGATAAGATAGTGCATTGCAATTTTAAATTATAACATATATCACACTTGTTTTTTCTGCTCTTCTGGGATAAGATTCATCTGTAAGTTTTATACTGCTTTTCTGTCTTTAATCGGAAATTTTTCTGAGAGGACTGGAAAATAAAGAGAACTCTCTGTTAAAATTATAGCCGATTTTTTGATGGAGGGATTAATGGATTTAAAAGGGCAGGTGGCTGTTATCACAGGCGGCGCGCGCGGGATTGGAAAGACAATAGCCGAAGCGCTTGCAAGAAAAGGCGTCAATATCGTTATTGCTGATATCAGCAGCGAGCAGGCGCAGGGGACAGCAACCGAGATGGAAAAGCTGGGTGTTAAGGCAACCGGAGCCGGGCTTGATGTCTCAAAGTCAGAAGAAGTGGTTAAAGTATTCAGTGAGATAGCAAAAGACTATGGTAAAATAGACATTCTTGTAAATAATGCAGGCATAACAAGAGACGGGCTTATCATGAGGATGAAGGAAGAAGACTGGGATGCTGTGATTAATATTAATCTGAAGAGCGTGTTTCTCTGTTCTAAGGAGGCGGTTAAAGTAATGGCAAAACAGAGATACGGCAGGATTATAAATATATCGTCAGTGGTTGCTTTTATGGGGAACCCGGGACAGGCAAATTACAGCGCATCAAAGGCGGGGATAGTTGGGCTGACAAAGACTACCGCGAAGGAATATGCGAGCAGGGGTATTACCGCAAATGCAGTTGCGCCTGGCTTTATAACAACTGCCATGACCGATGCCCTGCCCGAAAACGTTAAGGAGGATATGAAGAGGGCGATTCCGCTTGGAAGGTTCGGCACTACAGATGATGTTGCAAATGCAGTTGTTTTCCTCGCATCACCTGAGGCTGGTTATATAACGGGGCAGGTGATACATGTCAACGGCGGGATGTATATGTGAAGAAAAATTAAAAGTGCAAAATGTAAAAATCAAAATTACGGAATTCCTTAATTTTGCATTTTGAGTTTTAAATTTTGAATTTAACTTTGGAGGTGTTTTAATGGTAGAAGAAAAGGTAAAAGAGATTATATCAAAACAGCTTGGCGTCAATGCTTCCGAGGTGACGCAGGAGGCATCTTTTGTTGAAGACCTTGGTGCAGACTCGCTGGATACCGTTGAGCTCGTAATGGCATTTGAAGAGGCATTCAACATAGAAATACCCGACGAAGATGCTGAAAAGATAACAAAGGTCAAGGACGCAATAGCGTATATCAACAGTAAAAAATCTTAATGGAAAAAAGAAGAGTTGTTGTAACAGGTGTAGGCCTTATCACACCTGTCGGGATTGGAGTCGAAGAAAGCTGGGAAGGGCTTATTGAAGGCAGGTCGGGTATAAGAAAACTAACCCGGTTTGACGCTTCGGCTTTTGCAACGCAGATAGCAGGCGAGGTAGAGGGGTTTAACCCTGAGGACTATATAGAGCCTAAAGAAATAAAAAAGATGGACCGTTTTATCCATCTTGCTATTGCGGCTTCGGATATGGCTGTAAAGGATTCGGGGTTAAAGATAACGGACAGCAACGCAGGAAGCATAGGTGTTATAATCGGCTCAGGCATGGGCGGGCTGCCGGCAATTGAACATTACCATTCTGTCCTCCTTGAAAAAGGCCCCAGAAGGATAACTCCTTTCTTTATCCCCATGCTAATAATAAACCTCGCAGGCGGCCATGTATCTATGAAATATGGCGCCAAGGGCCCGAATTCCGCAGTTGCAACTGCATGCGCTACCGGAAGCCATTCAATAGGCGATGCCTTCAAGATAATCCAGAGAGGGGATGCGGATGCCATGATTGCAGGCGGCACTGAATCTGTGATAACGCCGATGGCAATCGGCGGGTTCAATGCGATGAAGGCGCTTTCCACACGAAACGATGAGCCTGAAAAGGCAAGCAGGCCGTTTGATGCAGACAGGGATGGTTTTGTGATGGGAGAGGGCGTTGGCATAATGGTGCTTGAGAGCCTCGAACACGCACGCTCAAGGGGCGCCAGAATATATGCCGAGATTGCCGGCTACGGAATGACAGCAGACGCTTACCATATGACTTCTCCTGCTCCTGAGGGAGAAGGCGCTGCACGGTGTATGGCTATAACTTTAAAAGACGGCGGAGTTGCTGCTTCAGAAGTTGACTATATAAATGCGCATGGGACATCAACAAAATACGGTGATGAGCTTGAGAGTATTGCTATAAAGACGGTATTTAAAGACCATGCATATAAGCTTACGGTAAGTTCAACAAAATCCATGACAGGACATCTGCTCGGTGCCGCAGGGGGTGTTGAGGCTGTTGTATGTGTTTTATGCATGAGAGATAATATTGTTCCTCCGACAATAAACCTTGATAATCCCGACCCTCAGTGCGACCTTGATTATGTTCCTCATACGGCAAGGAAGATGGATGTTAACTGTGTCATGTCCAACTCATTCGGTTTTGGCGGAACAAATGCCTGTCTGGTTTTTAAGAGACTTAAAGAGTAATTTGGGCTATGCCATCATCTCTTTGATTGTTAGTAAAACCGACTTGCCAAGCGCCTGCAAATCATAACCTCCTTCAAGCGCAAAAATAACAGGCCGTGACGAGCATGAAAGGATGCCGTTCACAATGCTTCTTATCCCTTCGTCGGAAACCCTTATGCCTGAAAGCGGATCTTCTGCGCGGATGTCATAACCGGCAGACACAAGTATCATGTCAGGTTCAAACTTTTTCACAAGATGCGGCAGAACATCGTTGTAAGCTGAGAAATATTCTTTGTCGCCCGAGCCGTGCTTCATGGGCATATTGTATGTAAACCCTTTGCCTTTTCCCCTGCCTGTTTCGGTTTCACTTCCCGTGCCCGGATAATGGGGATATTGATGGGTGCTGAAATAAAAGACTGAGTCGTCTTCCTCAAAGGTATGCTGTGTGCCGTTTCCGTGATGGACGTCAAAATCTATGATGAATATTTTCTTGTATCCTCTTTTCTGCGCATACCGCGCGCCGACTGCAACATTATTAAATATGCAGAACCCCATCGCCTTTCCTGCTTCTGCATGATGCCCCGGAGGCCGAACAGCACAGAATGCCCTCTCAATTTCTCCTTTTTTGCATCTGTCTATTGCCTCTATCACACCGCCTGCCGCGTATAGCGCAGCTTTAAGGCTATTCACTGATATGTATGTGTCAGGGTCAGCATAGCCGGTTCTCATCCCCTTAAGCCTCTCAATATAATCGTGCGTATGAACAGCCTCTATATCCTTGAAATCAGCTTTGCGTGGTTTTATGTGATTGAGTTTGTGCCAAATCTCCGAGGATTTGAGTGCGTCAATGATTGCGATTAATCTTTCTTTGGATTCAGGATGCCACTCAGGAGTTTCATGCGTAAGAAATATATCGTCATATATTAATCCGACCTTTTTCATTTCATAAATAATAACAGAATTCAAAAATTTTTCTGCTTAAAACTGTTTTCGTTTTTCTTTTCCAGTTGTTTTGCTTTAAGACACGCTTTTAACTCAGGATGCAGAGGAAGGATTTTCATTTAAAATATGCAGAACGTTTAAGCCCTTTTTCAAGACAGTCAACAAATCTCTGATTATAAAGACCTGTTTTCTGAAAGGCGTTAATGATCTCTTAGGCGTTTTTTGT
>DOHC01000266.1 GCA_003535475.1 Nitrospiraceae bacterium | reverse complement strand
TAAGAAGGGAAATCTGGGATGCCTTGAGCTTGTTTTCTTCAAGGGTTCTTGCCACAAGATTTTCAAGTGTCCGCACAGCAACCTTGAATGTCTCGTTGCCTTTCATCTTAAGATAGTGCTGTCTCTTTTTTAGTGACTCTTTAGAGGGAGGATTAATTGAGCCTCCGCCCGGCATGTGCAGGAGTTCCCACAGCGCTCCGTCAGACCTTATATGTGTAGAAACTATTCCCCTGTCTTCATCCGTGGCTTCCAGTATTACCGCGCCTGCGCCGTCGCCAAAAATCACGCAAGTTGTCCTGTCTTCCCAGTCAGTAAAGCGTGAAAGGACTTCTGAGCCGACAAGCAGTATTCTTTTGTAAACGCCGCTTTTTATAAAACTGTCTGCTATCGAGATCCCGTAAAGAAATCCTGAACATGCAGCATTCACATCAAAGGCAGCAGCCTTTTTTATACCGAGCTTATGCTGAAGATGACAGGCAGTTGCAGGTGTAGGCATGTCTCCTGTGACTGTTGCAACAATTATCAGTTCAATATCTTTTGGCTTGATATCTGCTTTCTTGAAAGCCGCCTTTGCCGCCTCATTAGCAAGATCAGATGCTGCCTCTTTCTCGCTTGCTATCCGCCTTTCCCTTATGCCTGACCTCTCCATGATCCATTCATCAGAGGTATCAACCATCTTTTCAAGGTCAAAATTGGTAAGCACACGCTCCGGTACATAAGAGCCTGTTGCAATAATCTTAGTCCTTAACAACAGCCTTCTCCTTTGCGCGAAGATTCAATATCTCCTCCGAGATAATCTCATGCACTTTCTTTCTGGAAAATTCTGCAGCAACCCTGATTGCATTTCTTACTGCGCGCGATGAAGACCTCCCGTGGCTTATGATGCATGTGCCGTTTATTCCGAGCAGGGGCGCGCCACCGTATTCTGCGTAATCTGTCTTTTTCCTGAAGCTCTTCAAGGCAGGCTTCATAAAAAGATACCCAATCCTTCCTGTTGCCATTCCTGCAATCTCTCTCCTGAGCATTTTTATTATCACCTCAGCAAGACCTTCGCTGGTCTTTAAGACTACATTTCCTATAAACCCATCGCAGACCACCACATCAGCATCGCCTGAAAAAACATCTTTTCCCTCTATATTACCTGTAAAATTCAGATTTGTTCCTTTAAGAAGTTTGAATGCCTCTCTGGTAAGTTCGTTGCCTTTCACATCTTCCTCGCCTATGCTCAGAATCGCCACCCTCGGCTCGCGTTTGCCGAAAATTGCCTAGCAATAGGAACTGCCCATCAATCCAAACTGAAGCAGATTCTCTGCCTTGCAGTCAACATTTGCACCGGCATCTATCAGAACAAACGACCCCTTGAGTGTAGGCATTGTCGCTGCAATTGCAGGCCTGTCAACACCCTTTGATTTTCCAAGAACAAAGAGCGCCGAAGCCATTGCAACGCCTGAATTGCCTGCGCTCACCACTGCGTCAGCTTCTTTACTTTTCACGGCGTCAACAGCGCGCCTGATAGAGGAATCCTTTTTTTCCCTGAGAGCTGTAACAGGAGACTCATGCATTCCTATGATCTGAGATGTGTGCCTGATATGAATGCGGTTGGATGTGCAGCGCCTGTCTTTCAGTTCTTTCTTGAGCTGTGCTTCGTCCCCGAAAAGTATGACCTCAAGGTCGTCGTATTCTCTTACAGTCTCAACAGCGCCCTCTACCGTAACAGCAGGGGCATAATCGCCCCCCATGGCATCAAGGGCAATCCTCATGTCATGCTTCCTTTACAACTGTTTCAAGCACCTTGTGGCCGTTATACGAACCGCAGCTTGTGCACGCCCTGTGCGACAGCTTTAATTCGTTACATTCAGGACACGAGCTGAGATTGGGCGTCTGTCCCTTCCAGTTTGCCCTGCGTTTATCCCTTCTTGTCCTTGTATGTCTGTGCGTCGGATTAGCCATTTTTTTACTCCCTTCTTAATAATTCTTTAAGAACCTCAAGTCTTGAGTCTGTTTTATCTAAATTGTAACTGCATTTATTCACATTTAAGTCTGTCCCGCATTTCGGGCATATTCCCTTGCAGGTTTCACTGCACAGAGGCTTCATGGAAATATTCAAAAGTATCTGCTCTTTCAGCAGTTCCGTGAGATCAAGCTCATCCCCGAAATAAAATCCTGTCTCCAGTTCATCTTCCCTGATTTCGTGCTTGCCCTCTGCCTTTAATTCCTCGGCAGGGTGGTACGTTACAATAATTGGAGCGCTTATTTCAGATGTATAGTTTTTCAGGCATCTGCTGCATTCAAGCTCCGCACTTGCCGTTATCTCACCCTGTATTACAACCTCGGGCATTATCTTCCTTATGCTTAACTGTCCTTTTACAGGAGAAACCAGTTTTATAACATCTGCCCCAAGCGTCTCATCAATTGTAAGTTCCAGCCCCTCGTCAGGTATCTCTGAAATCAATATCTTCATTTTTTCAGCCCGGTCTGATCCCGAACAACTCGGGAAAAGACCATTAAAGAAAAGTGTTTAATTATAAA
>DOHC01000127.1 GCA_003535475.1 Nitrospiraceae bacterium | reverse complement strand
ATCACATCATCAGCCCTTCCCACAAACCAGAAGTATCCATCCTCATCTTTATATGCCCTGTCGCCTGTTATATACCATTGGCCCCTTACTGTTTTAGCTGTTGCCTCAGGGTTTCCGAGATATTCCTTGAATAAACCCACAGGCCTTTCAGGCTTTATTTTTATTGCTATATCCCCTTCAGTATTTAAAGGAACTGTATTTCCGCTGTCATCAATGATATCAACAGAAAATCCCGGAACCTGTACTCCCATAGAGCCGGGTTTTAAAGGGAGGCAGCGGAAATTTGCCAGAATGTTCACTGTCTCTGTCTGCCCGTAACCGTCATAAATATACATCCCTGTTCTCTCTTTCCAGATTTCAATTATCTCTTTATTAAGAGGCTCACCTGCTGCAACGAAATGGCGCATGGACTTAAATAAGAAATCCTGAGATGCAGGTATTTCTTTTACCATCATCCTGTAAGCTGTCGGAGGCCCGCAGAATGTTGTTATGGGGTATTTCTGCAGGATTTCCATTGTCAGTGAAGGATCAAATTTTCCTTTTCTGTAAAATGAAAATATTGCCGCTCCCATATGCCATGGACCGAAGAGGCTTGACCATGCTGCTTTTGCCCATCCCGGGTCTGAAAGGTTCCAGTGGATATCGACGGGCTTAAGGTCAAGCCAGTACTTTCCTGTTATAATGTGTGCAAAAGGATAAGATGCTTGCGTATGAAGCACCATTTTCGGCGGGCCTGTTGTGCCTGATGTGAAATAGATTAGTGCCGGCTCTGATGAGAAAGCCCTTTCTCCTTCAAAGGTGTCTGAGCTGTTTCTTTCTTCTGTGTAGTTATGCCAGCCCTGTCTTTCTCCGTATAATCCCCCCTTGCCCCCCTTTACTAAAGGGGGGATGGGGGGATTTGATTCACCAACGAGTATAAGAATTGGATTCACAGATGTATTATTTACCGCCGTCTCCACTTTTTGTGCATCTTCTTCTGCTGCGATAATTGCTTTTATATCTGCTGCCGCAAGCCTATATTCTATGTCCTTAGATGTCAGCAGGGTTGTAGCTGGAATCGGAATGGCATTTATTCTCATAAGCGCAAGCATTATCTCCCACCACTCCGGAATGCCGGGGAGCATAACAAGAACTTTATCACCCGTTCCAATCCCCCTGTTCTTGAGAGCGCCTGCGCCTTTTGATGAGAGGAGTTTTAATTCAGCGAATGAAAGTGTTCTGTCATTAACGCCGTCTGTCCAGTAGAGCGCCGGTCTGTCTTTCCATGGATCAAAGACATCAAGCGGAAAAGAAAACTTTTTAGGCGCTGAGAGGGAAAAATTTTTGTATTCTGACGGATAATCCTTCATGTTTCTGTTTGTTACAATGCTACCATAATTCATCCACGGAAGCGATGAAAATATTCCCTTCTGTCTTTTGACATTTGTGTATTTCTCATGTTAAGTTTAAAAAATTGTAAGCTGCAAAAAATTTAATATCCGATGTGGAGCGGGGTTGTTGATGTTCAATCCATTCGAGTTGTTAGATAAGCTAATTAAATGGTATTCAGAGAAGTTTTCGCGTAAGGCAAAGATAATTACTGCCATAGCTGTTTTGTTCTTCCTGTTTAGCGTAGGTCTTGTTGGGTATAAAATAAACGATTATTTTGAGAATGACCCGAATGCATGTATGATCTGCCATGTTCATGACGACGCTAACAAGGCATGGGCAAAGAGCAAACATAACATAGTCAAGTGTCATGAGTGCCATCATTCCTCCAAGAAAGATCAGGTTGTTCAGCTTTACAGATTTGCTGTTCTCGGGCAGAAGAAAGTGGAACCGAGACATGGCAAGATTATTGTGCCGTGGAAACTCTGTGTTAACTGCCACTGGGAGACAAACACGAAGTATCCTGAAGCGCATAAGATCAACCGCTCCCGCTACCATGTAAAACATATTTTTATCGAACAGGTGGAATGTGTAAAGTGCCATGGTTATAAAATACATCAGTTCCTACCAGAGGAAAGGTTCTGCAATAGATGTCATAAGGACAAACAGGTTCATGGCACAGGCATGGAAAACCTCCCCTGCCTTAACTGTCATACGGACCGCACAAAGGACTTAAAGCCAGGAAGGAAAAAATGCCTTTTCTGCCATGGAGAAGAATCTGTCAGAAAAGAGCTTATCGCTGACGGAACCATAGATGTTAAGTTTTTCCAGCCGTCATCCGCAACAGTTAAAAAGGCTATAAAGATAAAGGTGCCTGCTGATGCTCCAATGCAGTTTCCCTGCTACGAGTGTCACAAGCCTCACGAGGCAGTAAGGCCCGACTGGGGTAACTGTCTGAACTGCCACGTAAATGTTCCGGATGTCGGCAAACACGGACTGCATATTAAGAACATGGGGATGAAGTGCAAGGACTGCCATAAACCTCATTCATGGCGCGTGACAAACGAAAGCGCTAAAAAAGACTGTGTGAAATGCCATGACTATAAGAAACCCAAAAAATTTATTAGTTCATAACAGGATTGGGTTGATAGCGTATTGATGCCTTAAAGAGGCATCGGAGTATAAGCCGCTGATGAAGAGTCAGATCTGGCGACCGCTTTATGGTGTAATAGGCATAATTTTTACAAGCAAGAGGGCAAAGATAAAAGGCATAGACACAGAGAGGCATAGTTCAGGTGGTGAATGAATAATGAATTATGTGCTATAATATGTACAAACCTTCATTGGAGGGATTGAAATGATAACAAGCAAAGGTCTCGGAATGACAATTTAAGGGCCTAAAATGATGACGAGAAGATATGGTAGAAAAAAAGAAGGGTTTATATTGTCTTTTGGGCTGTTTTTCTTCCTTCTTTTAATGTTTTCTAGCGCAGAATCTGTTGAACAGGAGATACCGAAAAAATTCCTTGTTCCTCCTCCTCCGTTTTCACAGGGTATATTCCCATGCTCACAGTGTCATCAGGGAATGCCTGTTAACAGAAAACCGAGGAAACTTGAGATGATGCATCAGGACATTGCCCTGATGCACATGCCTGGAGGATGGTGCTTTAACTGCCACAATCCTGACAACAGGGACAAGTTAAGACTGGCCAGTGGTCAGTTAATAAGATTTGAAGAGTCGTACTATCTCTGTGCCCAATGCCACGGGGTAGTTTTCCGTGACTGGAAGACAGGTTTGCATGGTAAAAGGACGGGAAAGTAGAACGGAGAAAAACAGTATAGGCTTTGTGTCCACTGCCATGGGCCCCATGACCCGGCATTTAAGCCGATACAGCCGATGTCACCTCCGCTAAAACCATCGGATATCAAATAAGGACTTAATGAGGTGCACAATGGAAAAAATACGAAAAAATATTGCCGGAATTCATACGGATAGAAGGACATTTTTAAAGGGCGCAGTCCTTGGCCTTGCAAGTACAGCGCTTCCACTGGATAAATCTGATGCGTCTTTCTGGGAGGCTTTCTTCCAGAAACACTTCAGGGAGATGAATGACGAAGAGATAAAAAATATACTAAAGCGTCTTGAGAAGGAATATTCTCAGGAATATAAAAAAGAGATTCGCATTGGCAATGAGAAGGCGATTCCAGGAGTTTTATTCGGGTATGGGCTTGACCTCTCCAGGTGTATCGGATGCAGAAAATGTGTATATGCCTGTGT
>DOHC01000110.1 GCA_003535475.1 Nitrospiraceae bacterium | reverse complement strand
GATAACGCATACATCAAACGTAAAACCGACAGCCACGGGCAAGGCTGCCATAGCCATGCAGTTGGTGCTTTTATGCTATGTGCTTCTCGATATAAACGTAGGCTTCCTCCCCGACATCCAGAATGTGCTTATATGGTTGACAGCGGCGCTGACAATTGTTTCCGGGCTGCACTATATATACAGAGGGTTTAAATTGACAAATGCAAAATAAATACGGAGTTGAAATAGAGACAATTATGCCGGGCAGCGCCGCGGGGGCAGAGGGGCTTCTGCCGGGGGATGTGCTCCTTACTATAAACGGCCACAGGCTTAACGACGGCATAGACTTTATGTTTTACAGGAATGAGCCTGAACTGAATATCGGCGCTGTGAGAAAGGGCAAAAAAATGTCCTTAAAGGTCCTGCCAAAAGAAACAGGAGACATTGGCATCACACTAAAATCTTTCAAAATAAAGAGATGCATTAATAACTGCATATTCTGTTTTGTGTCCCAGCTCCCCAAGGGATTAAGGAAATCTCTTTATATAAAAGACGAAGACTACAGGATGTCATTCCTCTACGGCAATTATGTTACCCTCACAAATCTGAGCGCTCAAGACAAGAAGAGGATTGCGCAGCAGCGGCTGAGCCCGCTTTATATATCCGTGCATTCAACCAATAAAGCCATCCGCAATACTCTGCTTGGGAATTCTAAGGCCGGAGATGTCCTGAAGGAGCTGAAGTTCTTAAAAGAAAATAAAATCAGGATGCATGTTCAGATTGTGCTTTGTCCCGGATACAACGATGACAAGGAGCTTCAGAGAACAATAAGGGGCCTTTATGGGTTCTATCCCTATGTATCCTCAATTGCTGTTGTTCCTGTTGGCATTACAGTGCACAGGAAGCAGGCAATAAAACCTGTGGGAAAAGAGGATGCGTCAAAGGCGCTCGATATAATTGACTCTTTCCAGAAACGGTTCAGGAAGAAGCACGGGGTCTCTGTTGTTTACGGCGCAGACGAGTTGTACATAAAAGGAGGGGTGAATTTCCCTGCATTAAGCGAATATGGAGAACTGCCCCAGATAGAGAATGGCGTCGGCATGGTGCCGCTTTTTATATCACAGGCAAAAAAAATAAAGACACCTCAAAGTGCAGGAAAGAAAAAAACAGGCTTAACATTTACAGGAATGTCATTTTATCCGTATCTCAAGAAATTTACGGACAGGCTGCTTGAGAAAGAAGGCATAAACATAAATGTTATCCCTGTGGAAAACACTTTTTTCGGCAAGGCAATAACAGTTACAGGTCTTTTGATAGGCAGGGATGTTATAAGGTCTTTGTCCGATAAGACAGACGGCCATGAATGTCTGCTTATCCCTGATGTTGTTTTTAGAGACGGAGAAGACGTTTTTCTGGACGATATTTCAAAAAAAGATGTTGAAGACGCCGTTGGCATAAAAGTGAAGGTGATTGAATCTACGCCTGAGGGCATTATGAAAGGAATGGAGGCTGTTTGTTGAAAATAAGCGGGAAGACAAAGGTGCTTGGTTTGCTTGGCTGGCCTGTTGAGCATAGCCTTTCACCTGCAATGCACAACGCAGCCTTTAAGCATCTCGGGCTTGACTGTTGTTATCTGACATTCCCTGTTAAGCCGGAACTCTTAAAGGACGCGGTGAAGGCAGTGAGGGCGCTTAATCTTGCAGGGGTCAATGTGACGATGCCGCATAAGGAGAACGTTATCCCTCTGCTTGACAAAATAGATGCTGACGCATCTTTTATCGGAGCTGTTAATACAATAGTTAACACTAACGGGAGATTAACAGGATACAACACTGACGGAAAAGGATTTATGCAGTCATTATCCGAATCTCGCATATCGGTAAAAAATAAGAACGTTCTTATATTAGGCGCAGGCGGCGCATCGCGGGCAATAGGATATTATCTTTGCCAGAGCACATCTAAATTATTCTTGTATGACATAGACAGGAAGAAGGCAGGAAAACTCATCGGGGCTTTGAAAAAAATAAACAATAACGTATTCTCAGCAGAGAACATAAATAACATGGACAAATACGATGTGATTATAAATGCAACTCCTCTCGGCTTGAAAAAAGGCGACCCGTTGCCTGTTGATATAAATCTTCTGAAACCACAGCATGTTGTCTGCGATTTGATTTATAAAAACACTACTTTGCTTCAAAAGGCTTCAAAGAAAGGCTGTAAAACCCTTAACGGCCTCGGCATGCTTTTATGGCAGGGCGTTTTTGCATTTGAATTATGGACAGGCAAAAAACCGCCTGTTGAAGTGATGCGAAAAGCGCTTACTAAGAATCTGTAATATCTCCTCATCCGTCATTCTGGTGCTCGTCTGCCTATGCGGATGAATCCTTCCTTTTGTATGTCATTCTGGCTTGTCCAGAATCTTTCAGAAGGATTCCGAACGGCAACCCTCTTGATTTTGGGTATTTTTCAGATCTGTTTTATTTTACGAAATGATATAATCTTGCTATAACTGAAGCAAGGGGGTGTAATATGTTTGCTTCAAATCGTTATATGGGCACGAGATAGTCATAGCCCTTTTCATCATTTTTCTATCTTTTGCAGCTCCATCTTTCGCCGAAAAAGTTACCTTTGTAAAAGAATACACCTATCAGGCAAGCGAGCTTGACAGCAAAGCGTCATGCCGGACTATTTCGCTTGAGATGGTAAAACGCTTGCTGCTTGAGGAATTAGGCACGTATCTGATAAGCGAAACAGAGGTTAAGGATTTTAAGCTCACGAAAGAGCAGGTAAAGACTTACAGCGCAGGAATTGTAGGAGCTGAAATCATAGAGGATAAATGGG
>DOHC01000045.1:2256-3307 GCA_003535475.1 Nitrospiraceae bacterium | reverse complement strand
CGATGCCGGATTCTCTTGCAATTGTGAGGATTCCAGTTGTATCTTTAGACAGAAGGTGACCGCATATTTCAGCTTATAGAAACATTAACGGGAGGATATTCATGAGGGTGCTCTTTGCGATGTTATGCATTACAGGGATGCTTCTGTTTCCGTGCAGCGTTCAGGCACAAAAAGGCAATGACATATGCCAATTGGGGCATAAGGCGCTCCTGATGACGAATGAGCAGACGGATGAATTTTTCGGAAACCATATCAAAGGAATCTGCCTGAAAGGGAAAGGCTTTGTGAAACATATCCGGCAGGGCGGAGAGAACAAGCACTCTGCGGTTACCGTTGATTGCGGGAATGATGTCGTCGTCAATGTAGCAACCCGGGATGCTATTCATGTGAAAATCGGGCAGCACGTTGATTTTGAGGGAACCGGTGTTTCCTACGGCAGAAGGCGCTATATTTATTCTCAGAATACCTATATGATTTTCGATTTCGACCGNNCGTATCCCCGTCCCGTTCGATTGGTTTCACTATAAAACAACAATAAAGGATTCTTCATTTCTCCGAAGAATCCGCGCTCAATGAAACGCCCGCGGGTTTCATATCAGGCCGGGCACTGAAACAACTCTTTGCGGTATAGTCCTCAAAAGCAGGACAGAGAGAAGTTTCCCTGAAACAATACTGCTCCATCTCGGCGATGCTCGGAACATGATTTGATCCGGAAGCGGTGCAGACAGCGAAATATCCCCTCTTGAAAAAAGGACAAAAACTCATAATCGGCTCCTCCCCTAATAAATTTTTTAATGACAAATGCGCAATTTCGAATCAGGCGTTTTCTTCCTGTCTGATTCAACGGCATTAGCTGCACATTGAAGATAATCTTCACAAAAGCAAAATGAATGCCAACTGCAATGTGCTGATTTATCAAAACTATAAGTATAGGAGTTGATGATTCTTTCCGGCAAAATGCCTCATAGCCGGCAAAATGTCCTATCTATTGGACGGCAGAAAAGATATGGAGGTGCTTTTTTTATCTGGGTCTTCGTGAAAGAGTGTGGGT
>DOHC01000045.1:0-2215 GCA_003535475.1 Nitrospiraceae bacterium | reverse complement strand
CTTGACCGGGGAATCCAGGTTGATAGGGAAAAGAATTTTTATTTCTACATATTAGCGAGCCGGCAAAACGGCACTTTATATGTTGGAGTCACCTCTGATTTGATAAAGCGGGTCTGGGAACACAAGAATAAATTCGCAGAAGGGTTTACAGGACAATACAGCGTAGACAGCCTTGTCTATTATGAGCATTTTGCGGATGCTGAAAATGCCATCAGAAGAGAAAAAAGGCTGAAGAAATACGATCGTAAATGGAAAACGGACTTAATTGAAAAGGCGAACCCGTATTGGAAAGATTTATATGAAGATTTAATATCTGGATTCCCCGATCAAGTCGGGGAATGACATTATTTATGACAAGAATGACCCACACTCTAACGCGATGAGCCTTTTATCTAAAAGGCTGGTGCCGAAGGCCGGACTCGAACCGGCACATGGTTTCCCATGAGGGATTTTAAGTACCGAGGACATTCCTTATTTATCAATACCTTGTAACTCAATGTCAGCATTTTGTCTGCATATAATCCTTGTTTTTGCAGATAATATCTGATGCGCGTTCTGAGTTGCTCTAATGACATATCGAACACTGTTGCAAGTTTCCAATGAGCATAGCCAATCTGCTATCCTGATACTCCCTGGAGAGAATTCAAGGTTTTTGAATCGCAGCCTTTGTTGTCCCTGTGAATAAGTTTCTACGCGAATCAAGGGGTAATATTAATACTAAAGATGGGGAGACGGTCAAGTCCTGTCTCAAGTAATATTATCTCTTACTGATGATTCTATTTGGCAGTTGAATGAATCTGCTTACTGCTAATGCGACCTTCAAACTGACTGATGTGACACGGCTTACTTTCTGAAATATAGAATACACTGGATCACCTTCATTAAAAAGATACACAGAGATTTGAAGGCATTCAAGACTTTGCTTGATGTCTCCTTCCTAAAGGACGCATTCAATATTCCATAGTCTGAAAGATTGAATACATAGAAGAAACAAGCGTTGACTGACTTTACGCTCGGACAAGATTTCCGATTCAAACATGCGCATCTGCACTCAGGCACAATCTTACTATGTACATCCAGAAAGAGAGCGTAGTAGGGCTCCTGCTTTGCAGGGACTTCCATCTGAAATTGGCAACCTATCGAGGTTGGATAATAGTGTCATTATTTATTAATATATAGGGACGATCAGTAACGTCCGACAGTTAAGTGAATAAATTCAACTGGTTTTGGGAATATGAGAATTCCTCTACCAGGGCTGTTTCCGCAAGTAGCTCTAACAAGGGACTTCTTTCGAAAACCGAGACGCTTAATATTTGCAGAATTGTGTAGAGACTTGCCGGGAGGTTGAGCCGCTTTTTGAGTATGGCGACCAAAACGTATACTGAGATAGCGATCCAGATTTGAGTTTTGACAGCATTTTCCGAAGTGCCATAGAAATTCTTGATGCGCAGGTTTTGCTTGATCCACTTGAAGAAAAGTTCTACCTGCCATCGGCAACGGTAAAGCCGTGCGATAGTGAGTGCCGGAAGAGCGAAATTGTTGGTCAGGAAAATCAGAGTTTTGTCGGTTTCGGCATCGTAATACTTGATACGTCTCAGTTTGTTTGGATAGTCCTTGAGCGAATAGAATCCTGTCAGCATAATTGTCTGATCGTACAGGAGACCCGTACCAGACAATGTCTTGCTCAAGCCTGATAAGCTGACAGATGACGAGTGGGAACTTATGCGCAAACATCCCGTATTTGCCTATGAAATGCTTTCGCCTATCGCTTTTATTCGTCCGGCATTGGATATACCTTACTGCCATCATGAGAAATGGGACGGAACGGGATACCCTCGTGGACTGAAAGGGGAACAGATACCATTGTCAGCACGAATCTTTGCAGTAGTGGATGTGTGGGATGCCTTGCACTCTGATCGTCCCTATCGTCCCGCTTGGCCAGAAGAGAAGACGAAGGAGTATATCATTGAACAATCCGGCAGGCATTTTGACCCCAAGGTCGTAGAAATGTTTTTGAAGTTCCTCAATGAACAACAACTATAGTTCTGTCATATGTATGATTAACACATTTCTTCTGTTACCTTCTTCTTCTTCTTCTTCTTATAATTATTAAAATTGAAGGGCGTTGAAATTGCTTAACAGCAGCTGAACTGTGCAATTTACGAAAACTTGCAGTGGTGTGAAGTAGATGAAGCTATACGTAACAAAACAAATT
>DOHC01000115.1 GCA_003535475.1 Nitrospiraceae bacterium | reverse complement strand
ACTGCTTGCGGATGTCTTGCCTTGCAAATTCGATGTCCTCTCTAAAGGTTTTTCTGATTTCGTAGAACTTCCCTGACCGTATGAATGCCAGCTGAATCAATTCTTTCGGAAGATCAATGAGGCTGCTTCCCGGATAAATACCTTTCTGTGCGCGCTCAAGCACGTCGTGATCTGTGTCTGTTGCGATGATTCGAAGTAGTAAGCGCTGTTGTATCACGGGTATCACACATATCTTCCAGAGTATCTGCAGGGTGTATGCCTCTTCACCCGAACAGCAGCCTGCACTCCAGCAGCGAATCTCATCTGCCCCGGTTTCTGACGCGCTCTTTGCCAGTGCCGGAAGAATTCTTGAACGTAAAGTGTCGAAAACTCCCCGGTCGCGATAGAAGCGGGAAATAGTAATCCGGCACAGGGAGTCGAGGATTTTCCACTCTTCAGAATGGCCATCAAGATAGCCTCTGTAGGCAAAAAGGTCTGAGAGCCCCAGTTCGCTTATACGGCGGTTAAGACGTTTGCAGACCTGTCTTCGAACTTTGCGAAAGCCGGGCCAGCGAAGCCGCAGCTGCGGCAAGCACCACTTCAGGAATTCTGTACATTCGATATCCTTCATGTTTAATCCATATCATTCATAAATTTTCCTGGTATGCAGGCGGTATCCGGCTTTTAGTAGGATGAATCAGCCCTTTAGGGCGGCTTTTCAGAAGTCCAAAGGCGGCTGTCTTCATCGCAATTGGCAGGGCATCCTCAGGCTTTTCCCTTATACATTCACCCATTTCCGGCAAACCTTCCTGGTATCATGACATTGCATTTAGGGCATTTGTTACCCATAATCCTATTTTTTATGATGTCAAAAATATACCTCTCTATTAGTAGTTCACCACACATATGGCAATACGTATTCTCCCCTCTGTGGCCTGGTATATTTCCAAGATACACGTACCAGATGCCTTCCTCTTTTCCTATTGACCACGCCCTCTCAAGTTTAGAGACAGGCGTGGGTGAGATATGGCTTAGTTCGAGATGGGGATAAAACCTGGTAACATGCCAGGGAGTTTCAGGGCCAAGTGTATTATTTATCCACGACGCGATACCGCGCAGTTCTATTTCGTTATCATTGAATCCGGGAATGACATTTGTAACAACCTCCACATGCATCCCATACTCCTTTGCTTTTTTCGTGATCTCAAGGATTCCCCCGAATTCTTTTATATGCCCGATTCTCATGTATGTCTCTTCAGTGAAACCTTTTATATCAACCCTGTATACGTCAAGAAAAGGCGCTATCATGTCGAATGCCTCTTCTGTAATGAATCCATTGGTAACGTAATTTGTATAAAGGCCCTGAGCCCTAAAAAGTTTTGCAGCATCAACAGTGTATTCAAACCATAACACAGGCTCATTGAATGTAAAGGATATGCCGATACAACCAGTAGACATTGCCTTAGAAACCAACTCTTCCGGAGACAGATATTCTGTATACATCTGTCCTTCCTTCCAGTGGGCTATATCCCAATTCTGACAGCCGGGACAGCGAAAATTACATCCCAAACTTCCAAGGGAAAGCCACTTGGATCCAGGATAAAAATGAAAAACAGGTTTCTTTTCTATAGGGTTTATCGAGAGTGACGAGACCTCTCCGTATATCAGACTAAATAATTTTCCGCCTTTGTTTATCCTTGTTTTACACCAACCTTTATTGCCTTCAGGAACAACACATCTTCTCTGGCAGGTGAGGCACATGACCTTCCCGTCATCGAGCTTGCTGTATAGGTATGATCCTCTTTCCATTTGTCCTTCATTTTTTCAGTTCTGATAATACTTCTCTAAGAGTTTCCATTTGCACATTTATATTGTACCGCAGTTTAAGTTCACGACTAATATCTTCTTCGTTATGTATACCTTTGCCCTTTATATTTTTGACAAAACCTGTTAAATCCTCCCATATGTGCCATGGGAAAATAACCCAGTGCCATTTTATAATCTTACTGATAAAATAATCTGGTACTATTACAGAACAGGTCTTGTGTATAAGCACTGCAGTTTTAATAGTTTTTGGCCCAAAATCTTTTAGATATTTCAGGGAAACTCTTAGGGTATCACCTGTGTCAGTTATATCATCCACCAGCAAAACACTTTTGTCTTTTATATCTGTACAAAGACGGAATTTGATGACTGCTTTTTCTGTTTCTGTAGCAGCAATTCCCCAGTGTTCTACCTTTATCGAAGTTAGGTCCCTGATTAACAGATAGTCACAAAGTATCCTGGCAGGAACATAACCTCCCCTTCCAATTGCCACTACAATATCTGGTTTAAAACCGGAATCTATGATGCTCTTTGAAAGTTTTATTGTATCTCTTACAACTCTATTCCATGACAAAATTTCACATCTGAATCGTTCTTTAGAAGGTAAAGATACCATCCCATCACCTCCACAGACTTTTTGAAACTATTATAACCCGGATTTAGCTACAACTCAAATCCAGAGATAAGAAGGACTGGCTTGAGCGAATTGCTCTGTTTCATTAAAGAATACTCATAGACAGATAACCCGGGCTATCTTGCTTCAATCCAAATACATCCTGCATATCTTTGTGAATAATATGAGGTGAATATTGCGGCATAGCACTGCGCCTGCCTTTTGTTGTATGTAACAGGATGGAAAAAATTGGAATACTGTTTATGCCATGCTAAGATATAAATGAGATTAGAAATCGGCAAAGATTATATTTCTGATAGGGGGTTAAGATGAAACTTCAAATCACTGTTCGAAATCTTGAACATCTCGACAGGATGATCAGGGAAGAGGTCCGCAAGAGGGTCGAAAAGCTGGAAACTTACTATGACCAGATCATGAGTTGCAGGGTTGTTGTAGAGGCTCCTCATCACCATCATCATGAAGGGGTATTATACAACGTAGTTATTGAGATAAGGGTGCCTGGTGCAGAATTTGTGGTAAAACATCAACCCAGCGAAGAAATTGATGTGTCTATAAGAAACGCATTTGATGCAGCGCGCTGCCGGTTGGAGGATTACGCCAGACAGCATCGTGGTGCTGTAAAACATCACGAGGGACTCCCGCATGGAGAGATAACCGCACTGTTGTCAGACAAAGGCTATGGCTTTTTAACAACACCTGATGGCCTGGAGATCTATTTTCATGAACACAGTGTAATAAATTGTGACTTCGAGCACTTAAAAGTTGGAATGAAGGTGCGCTTTGCCGAAGAACAAGGAGAAAAAGGGCCGCAAGCCAGCTCAGTGACTGTAATGGATTAATCCTATTTTGCATTATATCTTCTCCCAAATTCTTTTGAATATTACAAACAAGTTTAGCAATTATGAGAGACAAGGGAGTTAAATATGGCATGGCATGAAGATGCATCTTATGGAGACAGATTAATCAGATGTGAAAAAAAGGCTGCAGAAATAAGGAAATTATTGTTTGGATCTATTCTATTAGCAAAAGACATATTGAAGGATGAGTTAGAGCAAAAGCCAGCAGGGATTGAAATTCTTAAGACCATCGAGGGGCTGAAAGAAGATTTCGTGAATAATTCGCTAACAGATAGATTTGAAAAACTTGAAGATCTTCTTGATGTGATTAACAAAAGAGCAAAAGGGATATTTCTATTGATGGAATATATTTCGAAAAATAAACAGGACAAATAAAGGAAGACAAGATCCCTTTCTGAAGCCCGTACTTGTGATATTCTGAATAAAGCTGCAGGTTTCATATGGAAATTACTATGCTGAATGAGACAAATGCCTAAGAATGCAGGAAGGGGCATTGATCAAATATTACCTCATCCTGGTGACCCGCTTATCCATGAGCCATACATGAGAAGCGCTAAAGGATATGTGGAAATTGCTGAGAAGGCAAATGGTCCGATTCAACAACCCGTCAGTTTTTCTTACATATGGGGAGATGCCCTCGAAGAATTAGAACGAGCGGCGCCCAATCTCTGCGCTCCGGGCAAAGGCAGCATTGCCTCAGCAGTTGCAAGGATAACAGGCAAGGCTGCTTCTGCGTAATTTAAAAACAGTTATCAGTTGTTAGTGGTCAGTTGTCAGTCTGAAAACCAACAACTAAAGACTGGAAATCATGAACCCTTAACCTCCTGTCCCCTTGAACCATTGAAACTTCTTAGGTTAAACTAACAATTGTTCACTTTTCACTTGCTTTTCTTGGAGGGGTGGCCGAGCGGTTGAAGGCGACGGTCTTGAAAATCGTTGTAGGGGCAACTCTACCGTGAGTTCGAATCTCACCCCCTCCGCCATGTTTAACATTTTTCATTTTCCTAAGGTCTTTGAAAATATTTGAAGCAATGTGGCATGAGGCTGTAAGCCTCGGCGTGTTACCTTCAAAAAACCCCATGGAAGGCATCGAAACCGATATAAAACTTGCCAAAATTTTAAACTCATGTTTGAAAAGCTCATAGTAAAAGTAGCATCTTCCCTTAAGAAACACGAAATCCCTTATATGATTATTGGCGGACAGGCAGTGCTGCTTTACGGTACACCGCGGCTAACAAGGGACATAGATATAACACTCGGCATAAGCACAGACAAGCTGTCACTCGCGGGCAAAGCAATCCTTGCAAAAAATCCTGCCTGTGATAGATCCTATGTTAAAAAATGGCTTGCAGAATTTGACAAGATTTCAGAAGGTAAAAAGTTTAGGGAGACTTTTAAAAATATACAGAGGCAAATTAAATAATATTCGCCTCTCACCCAATTCATTTTGCACTTGTTTTTCTCTGAAATTCTGTCTTATACTGCCTTCATGAGAGGCAAGAGCATTCGTTCTTCACGCTTCCTTCCCTCTAACATCCACCCCAAAACCCTGATATAATCTGTTTAATAACCAAGAAAGTTATCAGGAGGATAAGATGAAGAAATCATTTGGCCCAAGAACGCTGATTTACCCGGCCCCTGTCTGGGTTATAGGGACTTATGACAAGGCTGGAAAGCCCAATGTCATGACTATTGCATGGGGAGGGATCTGCTGTTCCAAGCCTCCATGCGTTGCGATTTCCATAAGGAAGGCAACCTATACTTATGGGAATATTATTGAGCGAAAAGCATTTACAGTGAACGTTCCTTCTGAGGAATACGCCAAGGAGGCTGATTATTTTGGAATGGTCTCAGGAAAAGACACGGACAAATTTGCAACCACAGGGCTTACTCCTTTAAAGAGCGACATGGTTGACGCCCCTTATGTAAAGGAATTCCCTTTAATTCTGGAGTGCAAGGTAATCAACATCGTAGAAATCGGGCTGCATACACAGTTTGTCGGAGAAATCATTGATGTTAAGGCTGATGAATCTGCGCTTAATGAAAAAGGAATTCCGGATATAGAAAAAGTAAAGCCTATCCTCTTTACTCCTGAGATGCGCGCTTACTACAAAGTCGGCGGCTATCTTGGTGAGGCGTTTTCCATTGGGAGAGGTACTGCAATTTAAAAACAGGGCACCTCAGTTTGTTTTGTAATGAGCAAACTAAAAGGAGATATATAAAAAATAGGTTCAGCGCCCATTTTTTACCCGCCATGTTTAAACATTGCTTTAT
>DOHC01000103.1 GCA_003535475.1 Nitrospiraceae bacterium | reverse complement strand
TCTCTGGCGCTTCTTCAAATCCATTCCGTAGTGCTACTGGAGGGCTTATCAAGATGTATTTACCTGAAGAGGGTTTCCACATGCGGGTAACCTTCATCCCTATTGTCCTTTTGGCGCAAGCTAATAGTCGTACGGAAATCCTAAGCCTCTTGCCCAGTCGACGGTTTAGATTTATGGAAAAGGTAGTAGAGAAGGGGACAGCCCTCGAACCAAATCCATACAGTATTGCTGTCCGTGATGAAGATGATAATATCTTTTTGTTCAGAAGGCGGTCAGCAAACTCTTACATAATGGGAGAACGAGGTTTGCTCTCAGAATTGGATGAACTTAGGGATGGTCAAGAGAAGGATATACAACATCGTACACGAAGACTTACGAAAGCCCTTTTTGAAAATATAAGAAAATGGGTAGTTACTAGAGAAGAGATCGAGCCTTTATTCCCTATTAGACATGCCCCAGATAATTTGACTAACATAGAACAGAGACTTATCAGAACCATTCGAGAAAGGAATTTGGATACAGAACAGGTATTAAATAATCTTGATAGGCTTACATGATTTTTTTGGGATGCACAACGATCTGCACCCAATCCTGTACATAACCCCATACGCTACCCTGAAACGTAAAAAAGAATAACCTTCTATTTTTATTGAATTATTTGCCCTCATTATATACCCTTTATGATGTCCCATATCTAAACCTTTGTTTGCATCCTTTCTTTTAGCCGTGAATACCGCCTTGAAGACCTATCATTATTCACGGCATTCTTGATAGCAGTAGAACTACCAACTATTGCTACCATTTTCTTTGCTCTGGTTATTCCGGTGTACAGCAAGTTTCGCTGGAGCATAATCCCCTGCGAAAGGTGCATTGGTATAATGACAGCAGGGTATTCACTGCCCTGGGATTTGTGAATGCTAACGGCATAAGCCATCTGGAGTTCGCCGTGTTCCCTTGTCGTATATGTTATGAGTTTTCCTTCAAAGTCAACATTAATTGCTTTGCTGGTCATTTCAATACTTTGGACAACACCCATATCGCCGTTAAAAACACCTTTCTCATAGTTATTAATGCGCTGCATTACCTTATCGCCCTGCCTAAAACAGTATCCGTTGTTATCAATCTTTTCCTGGGATGTATTGAGGGAAGATTGTAGTGCCGGATTAAGGATGCGCGTACCAATACAACCTTTATTCATAGGGGACAAAATTTGGACGTCTGTCAAAGGATTAAACCCACATTTCGGAAACAATTCCTTGCATAATCCGATTATTCTTTCGACGATTTCCTCGGGATCTAAAACCTCGAAAAAAAGAAAATCTGAAGTCTCAGAATGCTCTGCATTCGTAATAATCATTTCTCCTTCATTTACTCTGTGAGCATTATCTATAATCAGGCTACCCTCAGACTGTCTGTATATATTCACGAGTTTTATGGCTGGTACCTTATTAGAGGCCAATAGATCTCTCAATACATTGCCTGGACCAACAGAAGGAAGTTGGTCAGGATCACCCACAATGATCAGATTCGTATTTGTTGGTATTGCTCTGAGGAGATTATGAAGGAGTGCGATATCAACCATCGAGAACTCATCCACTATAAGGACTTCGCCTTTGAGGCGATTATGTTCGTTCCTTTTGAACATTCCATCTGGACCGAATTCAAGCAGCCTGTGAATAGTGCTTGCTTCGTGCCCCGTGATTTCAGTAATACGCTTAGCCGCTCGCCCGGTTGGGGCAGCTAATATTACCTGTCTCCCAATATGTTCATACATCTTAATGATAGCTTTGATGACTGTTGATTTACCTACACCAGGTCCGCCTGTTATTATTAGTACCTTCTTAGTTACAGCTTCCTTGACGGCTTCGTATTGTTCTCCTTCCAAAGTTATCCCCATATCCCGTGCGATAATTTTTAACGTGCAATCAATATCTATTTTATGGACCGATTTCCGGCCTTTGAGGATTCTTGTGAGGTGTTTTGCTGCTTCTGTCTCAGCCATATATAAATGGCGCAGATAAATTGCCTTGCCACTTCCCAGACTTTCCATGATTAATATTTGCTCTGATTCCAGATCATGTAGCACATTGGCGATGACATTGCCTTTCAAGCTTAAAAGTTCAATACATCTTTTCATGAGTAAATAATAGGGTTGATAAGTATGTCCCTGTTCTTTAGTTCGGCTGAGAAGAGAAAATATTCCCTCCTGTATTCTTAACTTTGAGTCAAGGGGGACCCCGAACCTTTGTGCAATTCTGTCAGCCTGCAGGAATTTCATCCCTTTGATATCTCGTATAAGCCGGAAAGGATTCTCTTTAAGAGCCTCAACTGTATTTCTGCCGTAATAATCAATTATTCTAAGGATGAAAGTGGCGCCGATGCTCAACTCCTGAAGGAAGAGAACGGCCTCGCGTAATATATGCTCTGATTGCCAGTTTGTCTGAATTACCTGGATGCGCTTCTTCCCAATACCACGAATTTTTTTGAGCTTGTCTATCGATTTTTCTATAATTTCAACAGTTTTAACGCCAAAGGTCGCGATGATTTTATTTGCTAAGATTGGACCTATTCCCTTAAACAGTTTCGAACTGAGGTATAGGGCAATCCAAGCTACCATAGATAATTCAGACTTGGTAGGAGCAGGCTCAATCCCTTCCACCTGAATGAGGTCTACTTTTGTTTTCATGATCTGAATTTCTCCATGATTGTGACAACATTACCATTGGGGGTAAGCCATTTGCAGTGCAAAAAACCATCTGCCGTTATGTTGTCAATGAATGTTATCAAAACGATCTTATTGGGACCTATTTCCCGCAAATAGCGCTGAAGCAGTTTCATGCGTGCATCAGTTCTAACAACTATCAGGATTATGCCCTGAAAGGTTCGTATCTTGCCGATAAAGGCTGCTTTGCTTATGGTTCCACAGTCAACCTCAAGGTCAAAATTCATAGATCCCTCTGAATTTGTTATGCGGATTCTGAGGTCAGGATAAAATATGCCCTTCTTCCCGGCATGTTCTTTCTTGATGTATGTTTCAGTGTATAGAGACAAATATTCAAACTTTATATATTCATTTATGTCTCTTTCAGCTATCTTTGTGACTGCAGAGACCATAAGGTCGTGGAAAATGTCTGCGTGCCTTGGGAAAAAGCACCTGATGTTTGAAAGCTCTAATCCGAACTTATCAGCTGCATATTCGGCACCATGTTTATCTAATACATATATGGTGTTGCGGACACGAGGATTGTATCTTGATTTAATGAGCTTTGCTTTTTCCAATTTTTTCAGCCGTCTGAGCATGATTCTTTTCCTCGTCCTCGTGTTGCCGTTCCCGTTGTCGAAAAAGTGCCTGAAAATGTTCCCTTCTGTTGCAGGTCCCGGGGCCAGATGTTTAAAAATTTGAAAGTCCCTCTCATTTAAAATCAGACCTCTTCTCATGTAACTGTCTCCTTTCGTTCGTCTTACTATATATATGCATTCAGCTCGTCATTTTTTTCGCTTTTTTTTGACTTATTGAAAAAAATATTTTCATGATTGATGAGAGACAGTAAAAAAGATTTTTGAGCGTACTCAAAGAACAGTACGAACGACATGAAATGGGTCAATCACAGAAGTAGGCTAATATAAACCCCTTACGACCGCATTAACGTCAAGAGGCTGATGGATAAGATTAAAGCAGGAGAACCGGTTAACCCAAGGGGCGGGGATTTTTGCGAGGGCAGCAATTAATAGGATTCTGGAATGTCTTGAGTCATTTTATGAGCTATTTTTGAGCAGAATGGGCTACGGAAATGGTATCGAACCAGGCATTGGATTTCAATACTTCATATTTACATAAAATCCTGTGCGACCGGGACATACATTCCCGTATTTATCTTTATGCTNNATTAAGCTTCGGGTCGTTTGCTTTATGTGTGAATTTCTTACCACAGAAATTGCACTGGAAAACATATTTAGGGCCAGAGTTTGAGGATAGACTCCGCGGTCTCTTAGAAGTTGCTCTGGGACTTGACGGTGCGAATCCAGACTCTCTTGTTTTCGTTGAAACAGGCGGTGCTGAAATTTGGCCTGCAGGTGTTAATTCAATAGCATACTTTGGAGTAAAGGGAATCTTTGTAACTTCCGCGCTTCTGATTCGATCAATTCTATATGACCTATCCTCTCCTGTTTCATGCTTCACGGCATAAAGCAATAGATTCCCCTCACGTGCGCGGCGGAGCGAGTATGGCTCAATGACCGGTCTTTTCCGGTTGCCGTCGGCATCAACATAATTCAACTGGACGCAAAGATGGTTTGCGGCAGCAAAGCGGATAGGCTCAAGCGGTATCGTAGCTCGCCAGGCGGTTGCCATTGCCGGCGGTTGCCAGGTAAAATCAACAACCTGCCACGTCTCAAATATTGTGCGTCCCATAAATTTCGGCTTGCAAGAGAAAGCGAACTTCAGCAATAATCAGTAAAGCCCACGGAAAGCGACGACAAAATTATATTTATAGTTGGTATACTATAGACAAAATGGAACTGCATATTTATACAGCCCAGATTGGTAAATATAAAGAGCCTGATGCCCACGATGTCACGGTAAAGAGTGGAGA
>DOHC01000130.1 GCA_003535475.1 Nitrospiraceae bacterium | reverse complement strand
CTCCTTGCGCCTGATGCTATTGCCTGAGCAGATTTCTCCCTGCCTGCCGGAGCGCTTATATCAGCGCCGACCTTAAAGAGGTCTGACGACTTTTTGTTTTCAAACTGTTTTAGAAACTGCGGCTGCAGGAGCTTTTCAGCCTCCTTATTCTCGAAAATATGTACTTTCATGAGGTCTCCTTTGCCGCTAACCACTACACCCATCTCGATCTTGCCGCCTTCGCCATGCGCATCGATAAACATCATTGCGGTGGCCTTGCGGGGGTTAGAACTCTGGCTGTCTCTTACGATTGCGAGATATATGGAAGGTTTCAAATCCTCTTCGGGAAGCCTGTATCCGAGCGTTTTTTCTAAGGCTGCTCGCTGTTCGTCGGAGACATAGAGATTTTTCTGTTCAAAGGACTCGGCCAGCGGAAACAGCGCTTTAAGTTTCTCCCCCGGCCATACAAGATCATGGGCAAAAGAAACCTGGACAAAAAATAGTAAAAAAATAATTGTCAATTGCCTCATGACTCATTCCCCGTTTTCTTCGGTCTTTTTGAGACTCTTGATATAATTCACAAGATGCCATCTCATTTCCTTTGTCAATTCTTTTTTGAATCCTTTCATCGGCGCGGGCCCTTTTGTCCCGTCCGTGATAACATGAAATATCTCGCCGTCGGTGTCTCCATGAATCCACAGCTCATCCGTGAGATCGGTCTTCTCGCTACCCCTGCCCGATTCTCCGTGACATGAAACACAGTGCTTTTCATAGAGTCTTTTCCCTTTAGCTATAGATTCTTCGGTCATTGGAACAGGGTTTTTAACTTTTGCATATTGTTTATGTTTGTGGGGGTGAGGTTTATGAATATGTTCAGTTGTCTGAGCAAAGGCATAGCTAAAGATAAGGGTTGACACTGGGAATACAATCAAAATTAATAGCTTTTTCATTATTCCCTCCACATTTTTTTATTTTCTGTTTGTCATATCTGCGGGTTTATCATCTTTCTTTTGGTTATCCTGCGTTGTCCCGCTATGACAACCTATTAAGCCGTCAGAATCGCTCTTATTATCCGTTATTTTCTGGCTGTCCGTCTCGCCCTGTCCGCTCTTTGTTGCGTCTTGTTTCTTGTCATGTTGTTTTCCATGCCCGCCGCTCATTTTATCGCCCATCATAGCAATGCCCATACCATAGCCTGATGTGATTGTGAGTAATATAATGCCTGCATAAAGTATCTTTCTCATAAAACCTCAAGCCTCCTCTCTAATATATTGACCGTATCTTTCCTGTTTTGCAGTCAAGAATAACTCTGTCAACCATATCCTTACCTTTGTAAATATCCGCTTCTATGAAGCGTCCTTCTTTTTTCGTTACGGTAACAGTCATTCCTTTCTCTTTGTAATATTTTTCAAGCGCCCTGACAGCTTCTTCATGTTTTATCTCTTTTTTGCAATACCCGTATTCACCGCACAATGGGCACGAAACGCCATATGGCGTAATGCCTTTCTCCTGCTCGTCTTTTTTTGTTTCTGCGTAGGCATTGCCTGTCAGAATTGCTGCCAAGACAACTATGAATAACCATCTTTTCATGTTTAAAACATAGCATTCAATAATGAAGAAATTATGAAGAGGAAAGAAAGATTATGGGGGGATTCTTTGAGACGAAAACTTACAAGGAGGCTGTGGCTGTCTTTCGGCAATCTTAAACTATCTTTGTAGAAGTGCAAAAGTTAATACTATATATTAAACTGTTACAATTTCTCATGCGGGGCTATCCGCTCCACTTCGTTGCGACTTCAGCCCCTATTCTGACAGACCCGTGAATCTTGCCTCAATCCAGCCACAGCCTCCTTGCAAATTTTAGTTGTCGTTAAGATACTGCCGGCTTTTCCAGTTATTTGTTTTTGCTTCCCAGAACGTCGTCAACCCAGCTAAGCGCTGCAGACACTGTCGGAAACCCTATGGTGCTTGTAAGCAGAAGAACTGCGTGGTATATTTCTTCGGGTTTTGCCCCTGCCTGCAAAGCCCTTCTTGTATGGGAATGCACGGCGCCCTCTGACCTGATGGCAGCGGCAGCAGCAAGCTGAATCAGGTGAGAAGTTTTATTTTTTATAGGGCCTGATGTTTTTGTGGCCTTTCCAAGACTGTCAACAGCCTTGAAATATTTTTTAAACCTTTTTCTGATGCTCATATATTGCCCCGGAAGTTTAGCCATAATCTCCTCCTTAGGAGTAGTTATAAGATTTTTATCATTTTCCGCTGGGAATTGCAAGAAGATTCTACGGGCGTGTTTTTCGGTTGAAAAGTCTTACTGTAAGTATTATCCTTTCAAATAGGCTACCTTAAGATTTATTTTTTATAGGAAGTCGCTCCCCGCGCAGGAGGCCAATCATCGGACTACGAATCCGCAGGCTGGAGTTCGAATCTCTCTCCTCAGAAAAGAAAATCTGAACATATATAAAGACGGTAAATGGGCGTGAGAACAGGTGAATAGGCAAAGTTGACATCGTTTGCAGGATATGACATAGTAGCTACAAATGTAGCTACGCGGAGGTTATATAATGAAATTTGCAAATGTGAGAGAGCTTAAGAACAAGACATCGGAGATTCTCAGGAGGGCTGAGAAAGAGGCGGTGATCATTACTTCAAAGGGCAAACCGCGGGCAATTGTCACCGCGATTTCGGAGGAGGACTTTGAAGATTATCTGCTCGAAAAAAGCGTTGGTCTGCAAGACATGCTCGCTGAAGCACAGGCAGAGTATCGGAGCAAGGGTGGCGTAACTCTGGAGGATTACCTGTCAAAAAGGAAAAGAAAAAGTGGATAAGTTTCAGATCGTCCTTTCACCCAATGCGAGTAAAGACCTTGACGGCTTCAGAGACAGTGTTTGCGAGAAGATTATCCTTGCATTGCAGACACTCAAGGACAACCCTTTCCCCAGAGGAAAGCTGATCAAAAAAATCCAAGGAACGAAGACGAATTATTACAGGCTCAGGGTGGACAAGTATCGCGTGTTTTATATGCTTGAAGGAAACCGTGCCGTCATTTTGAGAATTCTCGGTAAAAAAGACGTTGAGCGGTTTATCAGAAATCTCAACTGAAAGAAGGCACTTTCTGAGCGCTGATAGCTGAGGGCTGAAAGCTGAAAGCTACTTTTTTGCGGGATTGTGGCATGATTTGGGGAAGTATTCGGAAGGGATAGTATTTTGAAAGAGCGCGGCTTTAGAGGCTTGCAATTTTCCACCACAAATTGGATAATAAGAGTATGAAAGTGGTGGAAAAAGATAAAGTCATAAGCGGTATGCTCCATGACGAACTAAAACGATGTCAGGAGATGCTCGACAGTCTTGAAAAATCCGTATCTGCGCTTCCGAGAGGTGTGATAAATGAACGGAAAAAACGATACAAGGACAAGGTATATTCCTATCCCTACCTGAAATACCGCGAAGGTGGCAAGGTCATCAACAAACATATATCTCGCGAGGAAGTGCAGGAGATATCAAAAAAGCTTATGATGAGGAAAAAATACGAAAAGGAGATTCAGTCTTATAGAAAAAAAATTGCCTATTTGAGCAAGATCCTTCGTGATAGAAAAAGACGAAGCCATGCAGATCGCAGTCAAAAATAAAGACATTTTTCCTGTCGAGGTTCGGGAGCTTTTACATGCCCTCTATTCAGCAGGCTTCTTTGAGGAGTCCATGCTCATCGGCAGTTGGGTAATGCCTTTGTATCAAGAAGCATTTGGCATAAATTATACCCTTCGCACGCTGGATATTGATTTTGCAGTTAAGTTCGTTCATTCAAGCAGTGATAAAAAGATAGACCTTGAGAAAGTCATCACTGATCTTGGGTATATCCCTGTAATCATGCAGTCTGGCATTCGCAGGTTTACCCGTGAAAATTTCACAATCGAATTTGTCGTTCAACGCAAAGGCGGAAGAGATGACGAAGTTATACCGATCAAGAAATGGAATATCACGGCCTCACCACTTCCTTTTGTTGAGATCCTTCTGAGCTTTCCTTTTACGGCAGACTTCGGAGGATTTAAAGTGAAGGTGCCGCTGCCTGAAGCCTTCTTTGTCCATAAACTGATTACAGCCCAGAGAAGACCCGGCGAAAGCAAAAAAGACAAAGACCTTGAGCAGTGTTCTATCATTGCACAACAGCTTGACTTCGGGCGGTTAAAGGCAGTTGTTGAATCATTGAAAGTTAGCAAGAAGACACTGACATCGCTGAGCGCTTCGTGTGAGATGATTGACTTTCTACCACAGAAGCTGGGATTGTAGTGATTACGTGGTGGAAACTTAAAGGATAAAAATAACAAAGCTGAGGGCTTAGATAAAAAAATTCTATGCCCATAGTGTTGAGTGTACGCTAAAAATTGACAGTTACAAGCTTTTTAAAAATGTAGGACATTCTTTGGGGGAGGTCGGGTAGTAGAATAGAAGCAATAAGAAATCTTAGACTTTTTATCTTAAAGAATAGACCGGAAAGGCGGGATATGTGGAAACAAACATAGCGGTTTTCAGAGGTAAGGAAATCAGAAAAACGATTCATAAAAATGAATGGTGGTTTGTTATCAATGATGTTATTGAATCGCTGACTGATTCAAGTGATCCTGCCCAGTACTTCAAACGATTAAAGCAAAGGGATGACGAGCTCGCAAAGCTTACGGATAAGGGGGGGTACAGTTTGTACCACCCCTTATGCTGGAAGTAGAAACTATCGGTGGGAAACAAAAGATGTATTGCTGGAATACCGAAGGTATATTTCGGTTAATCCAATCAATCCCATCACCTAAAGCAGAGCCTTTCAAGCGCTGGCTGGCAAA
>DOHC01000173.1 GCA_003535475.1 Nitrospiraceae bacterium | reverse complement strand
TAGGGTTGTTTTATGAAGAGACAACAAGACGATACGTGCGCTCTCTGCGGTGATCTGGCTAAGGCGCGCGATCTCAATAATACCCTGAACATCCTCGCAAAAAATATCACAGAGATTATGGATGTTAAAGGCTCAACAATCAGGCTGCTTGATGAAAAGAATCAGACCCTTGAGATCGTGGCTGCATATGGCTTGAGCAGGAAGTATCTGAAAAAAGGCCCTGTTATCCTGAAGGAACACCCTGTTGATCAGAAGGTTCTTAAAGGAAAGGCTGTAAAGACCAAAAACATATTAAAAGAGCCTCATGTCCTTTATCTTGAAGAGGCTAAGAGAGAGGGCATCAAATCGGTTCTCAGCGTTCCGCTTATGGCAGATAAGAGGGCTATAGGCGTTGTAAGGGTATATACGGCGGTGCCTCATGATTTTACTGCAAGAGAGATAGAGAAGCTCAGGGCGCTTGCATTTCTGGGAGGCATACTTGCGGAGAGGGCGCGGATATGGGATGAAATGCGTGCCTTGATAAAAATATCACAGTCAATAAGTTCAACACTTTCCCTCGAGGAAGTTCTTCAGATGATAGTAGAAAATGCAGCAAAGACACTGGGGATGAGGGCTTCGTCAATCAGGCTTCTTGACGAGGGAAAAGGGACGCTTGAGGTCAAGGCAGCTTACGGCCTGAGCAGGGCATATCTGGAAAAAGGACCAGTTGAAGTTGCGAAGAGCCCTATAGACAGAGAATGTCTCAAATGTAATGTTGTATCAGTGCCTGACATCAGGAAGGACAAAAGGCTTCAGTATCCAGATGAGATAATAAGTGAAGGCATAATGTCGCTTCTTTCTCTGCCCCTTACTGTCAGGGGGAAAGCAATAGGAGTCCTCAGGGTATACACATCTATCCCCTATACCTTCAGTGAGTCAGAGATAGATTTTCTTTCTGCCCTTGCATGTCAGGGCGCTATCGCAATAGAAAATGCACGCCTGTTTGAGCATATAAAAACCGAATATAAAGACCTGACAAGGGATGTCTGGAAATGGTATGACTGGGGAACGCACTTTCCAAAAATTTAAACGTCTGATTCCCAAAAAGGCTTTTCTCCTGTGGCTTGATTCTTTGAAGAAAGATTACAAGCTTATAGGCCCTGTCAAAACAGGCAATCATGCTGTTTTTAAGGAAGTGGATTCTTCAGAAGAGCTTTTTATGGAATATGGAACCACCATGCTATCTCCGGGTAAACTTTTTCTCTATAAACCGAATGAAGAGCTTTTCAGATTTGCTATGAATGGGAAGATAACAATAGATGAAATTGCTCCGATTGCAGAAAAGCAGGTAATTGTAGGAGTGCATCCCTGCGATGTAAATGCGATACTCTATCTTGACAGGATATTTCTTCGTACGTTTAAAGACACGCATTATGAAGCAAGGCGAAAAAATACTGTAATCATCTCGTTGAACTGCGCACGCGTCTCAGAGAACTGCTTCTGCTCATCGGTTGGCGCCGGGCCTTTTCTTCATGCAGCATCAGGCTATGATATGCTCCTCACCGACTTTGAAAACGAATATCTCGTAGAGATAAAAAGCAGAGAGGCAGAGGAATTATTCGGGCTTGAAGGCAGAGTCGCCGGCAGGGATGAGATGAGGGTTAAAGCAGAGAAAGAAAAATCAATGCAGGGTAAATTTACAAAAACTATAAATGTTTCAGGGCTTGACAATATTTTTGCGGAGAACATGGAACACCCTGTCTGGCAGCAGACAGCGGAAGAGAAATGTCTCTCATGCGCAAACTGTGTCATGGTATGCCCGACGTGTTTTTGCTATGACCTGAGAGATGAGATGAGCATGGATCTTAAAACTGTTACAAGGTACAGGTGTTTTGATGCGTGTCAGGATATAAGATTTGCAGAAGTCCACGGAGGCAATTTCAGGCAGAGGAGGGCTGCAAGGCTCAGGCAGTTTGTTACGCATAAATTAGATCAGACAAATCAGTACGGAGTTTCAGCGACTGTCGGATGCGGCAGGTGCATAACATGGTGTCCGACTGGGATTGACCTTACGGAGATAACAAAAGAGATACAGAGATATGAACCCGCTTAGACCGTTGACGGCAAGGATAGAGGACATAAAGACAGAGGCAGAGGGGGTTAAGACATATACCCTCTCAACAAAGTTTCCATTTCGCGCAGAACCGGGGCAGTTCAATATGGTAGGTTACCCGGGTGTTGGCGAAGCGCCCATATCCCTGAGCGCAATTATGCAGGACGGCTCTTTTAAGCACACGATAAAGTCCGTTGGAAGGGTAACAGATTTTTTGAAGGATTTTAAGAAAGGCGATGAGCTTTTCTTCAGGGGGCCTTATGGCAGGGGTTGGCCTGTTAAGAAGGCAGAGAAGAAAGATATTCTCATAATTGCAGGAGGTGTGGGGCTTGCACCGCTCAGGCCTGTTATTCAGACAGTCTTAGCCCAGAGAGAATCATTTGGTGATGTAAGCCTTATCTACGGGGCAAGAGATGAAAAAAATATGCTGTTTATGAATGAATTTAACGAATGGGCGGAAAAGACAGCGGTTTATCTGACAGTTGACGAAGCCGTTCAACCGGACAGATGGAAACATCACATCGGCCTTGTTACTGATTTGATTGACAGGGTGAAGATAAAGCCTGAAAGGGCAATTGCTTTTGTCTGCGGGCCTGAGATAATGATGCGTTTTATATGCAGGGGGCTTATCATTCATGGCATGTCACAGTCATCGCTTTATGTATCGCTTGAAAGAAGGATGAAGTGCGGGATTGCCCAGTGCGGGCACTGCCAGCATTCAGGTTTATTTGTGTGCAAAGACGGCCCTGTATTTTCATATAAAGAAGTGCGCGGGCTGCCGGATGGAGTGCTGTAACTTATGAATAAACTCAGGCTTGGATTCTTTAAGTATTCATGCTGCATGGGATGTTCTTATTTTTTTGCCTATGTTCATAAACATGTCCCTGAGGTGCTTGCGAGTTTCGATTTTGTATTTATAAAACTGCTTTCACGGAAAGGTATTCCCGAAGGGCCGTTTGACATAGCCCTTGTTGAAGGCACAATAACAGAGGCATGGCAGGTTGATGAGCTGAAGATGATAAGAGAGCAGAGCAAAAAGCTTTTTGCAGTAGGTTCATGCGCGGTAATCGGCGGCATCCCTGCTATAAAGGCAACAACGCCGGAACTTGAGATTGAGAAGAGAGTTTACAAAAATCTCTCTTCAATACATTCAATTAAACCCCATGCAGTGGATGCGTATGTGAAAGTGGACGGTTATATAAGGGGATGCCCTCCTGCTGAGAGGGATTTATACGAAGCTCTTACATCTGTTCTGACAGGAAGGAAGCCTGATTTCCCTCAGTACAGCGTTTGCATCGAGTGCAAGCTGAAAGGCAATCTGTGTGTTCTGATCGCGGATAATATGCCGTGCATGGGGCCTGTGACAAATGCAGGCTGCGGTGCGCTCTGCCCTTCAATGAACAGGGCTTGTTATTCGTGCTTCGGGCCTATGAAGCAGGCGAATGCCCCTGCGCTTGCGAAAAAATTTAAGGCAATGGGAATATCGCGGGATGACATCATAAGGAAGTTTACAGAGTTCGGCGCTGATACAATTGAGTTCAGAAAAGCAGTGGAGACGGTGTATGAAGATTGATATAAATTACATAGCCCGCGTTGAGGGTGAGAGTTCTCTAAAGCTTAAGATAGAGGAAGGAAAACTCAAAGAACTCAGGCTTAATATCTGGGAGCCTCCGCGTTTCTTTGAAGGTTTTCTTGTGGGAAGGAAATTTGACGAGGTTCCAGACATAGTCGCAAGGATATGCGGGATATGTCCTGTGTCCCATATGACAACAGCGATAAGGGCAATGGAAAATGCATTCGGCTTAACGCCTTCTACTGAAGTTAAAAGGATACGAAAGATACTCGCCTTAAGCCAGATTCTCTCAAGCCATCTTGCGCACCTTTACGTCCTTGTGCTTCCGGATTTTTTCAGGCTTAATTCCGTTGTGGAGATGCTGCCGCATTTTGAGAAAGATATTAAGAGATTTCTGAGATTAAAGGAAGCAGCGAACAGCATTACCGCTCTTTTCGGAGGCAGGGCGCTGCATCCTGTCTCGATGGTTGTTGGCGGTTTTACAAAGGTTCCGTTAAAGGCTGACATAGAGAAGGCTGTAAAGGAACTTGAATCTCTGCATGGGGATGCGCTTGAAACATTAAAGATGGTGTCGGAGCTCAAATGCCCTGCTCTGGAAAACAATGCGGAGTTCGTGGCGCTGAAAGGTAAAGGTGAATATGCGATAAACGAGGGCATGATTTCATCAACAAAGGGGCTGAATATCAAGGAACATGAATACGCATCTTATTTTATTGAGGACGAAGTTCCTTACTCAAATGCAAAGAGGACAATTATAAAGGATAGAGGCTCTCTTATGGCAGGAGCGCTTTCAAGGATTAATCTCGGATTTGATAATCTCTTGCCTGATGCAAAAAAGGCTTCTGAAACTGTTGGGCTTAAAGGGGGCACCAACCCTTTCCTGAATAATCTTGCACAGGCTGTTGAGATAGTCCATGCTTTGCAGGAGTGCGCCGCACTTCTCAGAGGGCTTTCGTTAAAAGATTACTTTGCTGATTTTAAGGTGAGGGAAGGCTCCGGCTCTGCTTTGACAGAGGCGCCGCGCGGGATGCTTTATCACTACTATGAGATAGACAGGAGAGGAGTAATAACAAAGGCAAACATCGTAACGCCGACAGCGCACAACTTTCTTAATCTTGAAGAGTCTCTCAAAAAGCTTGTGACTGAAAATATTGATAAGCCGGAAGATGAACTGATTCTCATGTGTGAGATGCTCGTACGGGCATATGACCCGTGTTTTTCGTGTTCGGTGCACTAAAACTGTGTTTTACGCTAAGAGTATGTTCTGTTCGTCAGCAGCTTCATCTTTAAACAGCGGAATCCATTTATCCTTTTTTATCTGGATAAACGTCATTTCCTTCTTGCATGATTCGCATCTTCTGATTTCTGCCGCTTTGATGCCAAGAGACATCGCTTCGGATGTAATGCCGGGATGGGAAACAGATGTATATTTATGAATGTGTCTCATTTCTCTGCCCTCCTCTTTATTAAGAATAAATCTGTGAAGCCTTAATGTCAATGTTTGCCACACTTCAAATGGTCTACAGGAGGCCGTGTTTGGATTAAGGCAAGGTTGACGGGTCTGTCAAAATAGTGGCTGAAGTTGCAACGAAGTGGAGCGGATAGCCCCGCCTGAGAAATTGTAATGTCATAATATATTGAACGAACGCTTGCAGTCTTACAAAGGTAGTTTAATATTGCCGAAAGACAGACACAGCCTCATGGAAGGTATTTAATTAATCTGCTATCATAGTGAAATGTCGAATCTTAAAAAACTCGTTGATATAATGTCCGCCCTGCGCGGTGATAAGGGCTGTCCGTGGGATAAGGAGCAGACAGGGGATTCTCTTAAGCCGTTTCTTCTTGAGGAGACTTATGAAGTCCTTGAGGCTCTGGACGAGGGGAATTCTGAGAAGATAAAAGAAGAACTTGGAGACCTCCTATTCCAGATAGTCTTTCACTGCCAGATCGCAAAGGAAAGTAATGAATTTGATCTCGATGATGTTATA